>JAADHX010000457.1:1992-3124 GCA_013151655.1 Actinomycetota bacterium | reverse complement strand
GGCTGCTTCGAATCGGACCATGCGCCGTAGTTGTCGGCGGGTCATGCCGACTGCTCGGATGAGGCCGAGTTCGCGGGTTCGTTCGAATACCGACAGGGCCAGGGTGTTGGCGATGCCGATGAGCGCGATGATCACCGCGAGGGCGACCATGACGTTTACGACGGCCAGTGTTTCGTCGATGAATCCGACGATGCGTTTCTGAAAGTCGTCGCCGGTTTCGAAGTGGCCCTGGGGGAACTGCTCGGACATGGCGACGATCAAGGCGTCGATGGTTGTGGTGTCGGTTCCGTCGGGTATGGAGAAGGCCAGCCACTCGTCGGCTGCGTCGACCCCGGCGTTGTCGAACACGCTTGTGTCGAACACGTAGTCCTGAACCATGATGACTTGGTCGTGGAAGATCCCGGCGATGGTGGCTTCGACGGTGGTGCCGTGGGGGAACTCGGCGGTGATGGTGTCACCTACTCCCACCTGGAGGGCGTCCGCCTCATCGGCAGAGATAAGCATCGGGTTCGCCACCGTGGTGTCTAAACCACCTGCACCGATGTCAATGTCGAGCAGCAGGGGAAGCTGATCGAACTCGACCGCGGCGACGTCGGTGATCGTTTCGTTCATCCGAGCCTCGATGTAGCGAAAGCCGCTGGCGGCGTCCACTGCGTCTGACTTGCGGATTTCAGCGGCGAGTGTGGTGGGGAAGTCGACATCTTCGAGGTCGTCGGTCACGTAATACTCAGCGATTGCGACGTCGTCGAATGTGGTTGCGATGGTGGCCTTGACCGATTGGCCGAAGACCAGAGCTGTGGTTACTAGCGCCAGGCCGATCATAAGAGCGGCGGCCGTTGAGGCAGTACGGCGGGGGTTGCGGGCCGCGTTCTTCTGTGCGAGTTTGCCGGCAACACCGGCGACCTTGCGCATGGGCCAACCGAAGACGGTGGTCACCAGACCGACCGCGAGTGGGCTCAAGATAGTGACGCCGAGGAACACTCCAACAGCGCCGACCGCCATCAATGCGACGGTGACGCCGGTCGAGCCGACTCCGGCTAGGCCCACGGTCCCTGCACCGATGCCGGCAGCGAACAGTGCGACACCGGACGTCTTGCGGGCGCGGCTGCCGGGAGCTGTGGCCTCGGCGCCG
>JAADHX010000457.1:0-1977 GCA_013151655.1 Actinomycetota bacterium | reverse complement strand
GAGGAATGGTTGATGCCTTGCGGGCTGGACCGATGGCGGCGAGCATCGTGATCCCGATACCGATCACCACTGCGGCCACGAGGGTACGGGTGGCGAGAATGATCGGGTACTCGGGCAGATCGGCCCCGATGAGACCGAATAGGGCTTCGAGTCCCTTTGCCACAGCGATGCCGCCACCGATTCCTCCGACCGAGGCCAGCACGCCGATGACAAAGGCTTCGCCGAGCACGGACCGCCGGATTTGCTTTGGGCCGGCACCGATGGTGCGCAGGAGTGCAAGTTCGCGGGTGCGTTGGCTCAACACTATGGCGAAGGTGTTGTAGATAATGAATATCGACACGAACAGTGCCACTCCACCGAACCCCAAGAGAATGTTGCCTATGACATCGATCTCATCGGTGAACTCAGAAGTGGTTTCTGTGAGCACCGTGGCGTTGTCGACGACTTCAGCTGCTGGGACTACGGCGGCCACTGCTTCCAGCACGGTGCTGGCATCGGCCCCCTCTTCGAGCTCCACCTTGACCGTGGAGATGCCGTCGATCGCGAACACAGTGCTCGCTTCGGCGGTGTTCATCTGCATCAGGACAGCTCCGAGCGTCGAGTTGTCCGGACCGAAGGACGATGTTCCTGACAGGGTCAGGTCGACACGCCCGTCGGGGGTGATGAGCTCGTACGTTTCGCCAATCACGAAGTCGTGCTTGTCGGCTGAGTCATAGTCAATGGTGAACTCGCCAATCTCGGGCGGGGTCCCTTCGACGATCGTGAACGGGCTGAGTTGTTGGTTGTTGATCCAGTTGAACGCCAACTGGGGTGGACCGTTGGTGGTGATGGAGTCGCCGTTGGCTTTGATTGGGCGGACGGCGTTGTCGGTGGCTTCGATGCTGGCAACTGCTTCGCCAACGCCGCCGACGGCACCAACCGTGGCAACTGTTTCGAAAGCTAGTGGAGGGGCGTCGCCAAATTCGGCGACGTTTCGGACTTCCAGATCGACGCCGGCGGTGATGTCTTCAGAGACGGTGGTGAAGCTGCTCCTGAGGCCGTCGCCGAGGACGAAAGCCGAAACGACGAAGCTCACTGCGAGCATGACTCCGAAGGTGGTGAGAGCGAAACGTGTCTTGTTCGCCGCAAGGTTTTTGAGGGTTAGCCGTAACATGATTATGTTCCTTTCAGTGCTGTGTGGCTTGGGTCAGTTGCTGAGCCGACGCATGTGGTCGAGCACAGAATCGGGGGTCGGGTCAAAGAGCTGATCGGTGATGCGTCCGTCGGCGAGGAACACAACACGGTCCGAGTAAGAAGCCGCTACCGGGTCGTGGGTGACCATGACGATTGTCTGGTCGAGGTCTTGGACGGCGTGGCGCATGAAGGCCAAGATCTCGCCACCGGTGGTGCTGTCGAGGTTGCCGGTCGGTTCATCGGCGAAGATGATCTCGGGCCGACTCGCCAAGGCCCGGGCCACCGCGACCCGCTGCTGCTGACCGCCTGACAGCTCGCCCGGACGGTGGTTGAGGCGGTCGGCCAGACCGACGGTGCTCACGACGCTGTCGAGCCATTCCTTGTCAGGTTTGTGTCCGGCTAGGTCCATCGGAAGTGTGATGTTCTCGAGGGCGGTCAAAGTGGGCACGAGGTTGAATGCCTGGAACACGAAACCGAGACGGTCGCGGCGCAACAACGTGAGCTGCTTCTCGCTCGCCGCTGCGACATCGATCTCGCCGACGAACGCGGAGCCTGAAGTGAGGCGGTCGAGTCCGGCCATGCAATGCATGAGCGTCGATTTGCCTGACCCCGACGGGCCCATGATGGCGGTGAACTGGCCAGTGGCGAAGTCCACATCGACGTTGTCGAGTCCACCGATGTGATGACACCGCGGCACCGGCGGTCCCCACTTAGATGCAGGCCGGACCACCCGTTCGCCTGACTACATCCGCGGCGTCGTTTCTTACGTTGAAGGCACACACAGCAACCTTCACGAAAGAGAAC
>JAADHX010000324.1:15258-17718 GCA_013151655.1 Actinomycetota bacterium | reverse complement strand
AGTAGCCGCCGTTGGGGCTCGTAGCCATTGCGGCGACCGGCAACGCTAGTTCGAGACTTCCCGTCGAGCCAAAGAACGGTGCATCGAAGGCGAATATCCCTCCGTCGGCGCCTAACAAGTAGTACCCAGAGCCGTCTACCAGAGCAGCCATATCAACGACTGGAGATCGCGGCGTGATGCCAAGATCAGGTAAGTCGCCGTGATCGTCGGCGGCACCGAAGGCAGCAACGTTACCGTCGGCCTGGACCACCCAGTAGCCCTGCCTGTCTATAAGAGCTTCGATGCCAGCAACCGGCGCATCCGGGTTCGACCGGTCTCCGAAATCGGCGACATCGCCAATCGGGTAGACGTTGCCATCGCTACCCACCAGCCAATACCCACCGACAAACGAGGTGACACCTGACTTGTCGCCACAACTGTAGATCATGGTCTCGATGTTGACGATCGAGAAGAAACCGATGCCGTCGATGATGACCCGACCCTGATCGTCGACGCTGCATGGCTCGTCGCTGGTGAGGTGCAAGACATCGACGCCTGACCCACCATCGAGCAGCAGGTCAAGTTCGAGCGCGTCGGCCCTGAATGCGGCATCGAGTCGAATGGTGAAGGTGTCGTCACCATTGCGACCCTGAACGGTAAGAACTTCAAAGCCTGAGAATGTGACAGTTTCGTCGGCGGTGCGAACAGCGCGAGAGCGGACCTCGAAGTTATCGACACCACCCTCGCCGAGTGCAATGAGGGCGTCGTCGCCGAACACGCCGGTGTCGTTGGCCGCCAGCGGACCTGTGAGAGCACCAAACTGCACGGTCAGTTGGTCGCCGGATTCACGCTGATCGAGGATGAGTCCTTCGATCAGTGGCTGAGAGTTGATGAACCAGATGTCGACGCCCGAGGTGCCCTCGCGAATGAACGTGTCGAGCTCACGGATCTCAAACGAAGAGTGCGCAACAGGCTGTTGACCGGTCGCGGTGATAACTGCACCGCTGTCGGTGACTCCGCTGATGCCGGTGACGTCGTACTTCAACCGATCGGTACCTGCACCGCCTGACAGCTCAAACGACACCGTGCTGCTCGGCGACAGGGTGAGAATGTCGTTGCCTCCGAGTAGGTCGATCGTGACCTTCTCGACGCCCTCGTGAGAGTCGGCATCGTCGGTGCCTTCTGACGGCACGGCGGTGTCGTTAACGGTGTCGATCGTGATGCTTGTCTCGTTGACAATCACGGTGTCTGCACCGGTGGCTACGGCTGACCCTCCGGGGTCGGTGCCGAGATACTCGACGGTGTCTATACCTTCTCCGCCGAGGCTGTCGTCGTTGTCGCCGGGTCCGGGCCTGAGAATGTCGTCGCCATCGCCGCCAGCGAGCAGATCGCGACCAGTACCACCGATGAGAACGTCGTCGCCACCGTTGCCGAGGATGTAGTCGTCGCCCCCGCCGCCATCGATGAAGTCGTTGCCGGCCGAACCACAGATGACGTCGTCACCAGCGGTGCCAACAAAGGCGATGCCTGCGGTGGTATTGAAATCGCAGTCGCGAGGGGTTCCGACGAACACCGCCGCGGTGGCAGTAGCCGAGACGTTCGATGTGTCTTCGATGCCGTACGTGAACGAATCGGAACCAACAAAACCGTTGAGCGGAGTGAACGTGCACTGTGTGCCCGAGGTGCAGTCGACGGAGTTGCCCGCCGCGGTCGTGAGCGCTGTCGTTGTGATGGTTATGGCGTCGCCGTCCTGGTCGCCGTCGTTGGCCAACACATCGAGCTCGGTCGCACTAACCCTGGAGATGAGCGCAAACACGTCGGCAACAGCCACTGGGGCTGCGTTGTCGTCGGTTACGACTATTCGAACATTGCCGTTGGATGTACCGAAACCGTCGGTGAGTACGTAGCTCAAGAATACGTCGCCCTCGAAGTTCGCGGCCGGCTCGAACGTAAACGTTCCGGCCGCGAGATCAGTGGCGGTCAGAACGCCGCTTGTTGGCAAACCGAACGATTGCACCGAAAGCGTAACGCCGAATGGTCCGGTGTCGTTGCTGAGAACGCTGCTAGGCGTAACCAGCGTTGTGTCTTCTGGAGTTGTGAAGCTGTCGTCGACGGCTTCGAGTTGATCGTCGTTATCGATGATCGAAATGGTGGCTGTAGTGAGCCCCGTGACATCACCACTGATAGCTACGGTGAACTGTTCGCCGTCGTCATCGGCGAGATCGTCGAGAATCACGACCGCGAAATCCCTGCTGATCTCACCAGGCCCAAAGTTGACGGTGCCTGACCCTGAGGTGTAGTCGCTTCCGCCCGTGGCAGTTCCACTGACAGTTAGATAGGAAGCACTGATCGTGCCATCGCTGCCACCCGTGCGCTTTAGGGTGAGGGTGACAGCTCCATCGGCCTCTCCAGGCGAAGCCGCCGTAGCGGCATAACTGATAACGCCAGGCGAATCGTCGTCGTTGATAGTGACGGTGTGAG
>JAADHX010000324.1:0-15242 GCA_013151655.1 Actinomycetota bacterium | reverse complement strand
GTGTTCGTCACGGCGAGGTCGATTTCTTCGTCGTTCTCGACCGTGTTGTCGTTGACGATCGAAACCGCGACCTGCCGGACCGAAGCCGACCCGTCGGCCCAAACGAGAAGTGTGTTGACCGGACCGAAATCGACCCCAACCGTGGCGTCGCCACCCGTTACGGTGCGAACTCGACCAGTCACGGCCCCCTCGCTGCCGTTGGTACGGGTGACAGAGATGTTGTGATTGGTTGTGCCGACGTCGGTCTCGTTTGTCGAGCTAGCCGAAGTAGAGAACACGATGTCGCCAGCATCGCCGTCATCGGTGATGTTCAGCCCGTGAGTGGCTTGGGCACCGATCGTGTACAAGTCGAGCGGAGTGTCGATGTTGATCGGGTTGAGGAGAGTGAAGGTGAAGTTCTCGGTCCCTCCTTCACCATTGACGTCGTCGGAAACTGTGATTGTCAGGTCGGCGGTGGCCTGACCAACAGCGAAACTCACGGTTCCGGTCGCGGTGCCGAGATCGACGGTGAAGTCCCTACCGCCAGATCCGTTGTCGTTGAGCCCTGATACGACGTAGCCGACGCTAGCGGCATCGGAGGTGTCGGACCGAACGACTTCGATGCCAAACGACGGCACATCCTCGTCGACGTTGGTTGAAGCCGAACTAAACTGAACCGACCCTGGGGCCGCGGTTGCTGGGCTGACCGAGTAGCCGACCGCTCCAACCAGCACCACCACGGCCAGAACCGATCTCCTGATTCGGTTAGTTGTGTCTCGTCTCGTCGCCTGCATCATTGTTGATCTCCGCACCACCGCACCCGCATTTCTACGGTTGCGGAACTTTTTGCCCTACTGGCTCAAATTAAACTAGCTATCGGATCATGCTCTCGCTGAATGACCCGCTCATTGTTCAGCGAAGCCCACCCTACGTGAGTAACAACCTCAAGTCGAACACTAAACGTGACGACATCTCGGCCTGGTTGGTTAGCCTAGCCACGCCATCAGCAAGGTCAACGACCGTTGCGTTGTTCGATGACACGAAGTGACTCACAAATTGCGACACATTGTTGGGACACCACCGCGAGCTTGCCGGCTAGTTGTTTGGCTCCCTAAGTCGAGATCTAGGTACTCGCCCCAACGACGTGATCGGCGGCAGACCCGGCGCGGTAACTCGACCGCGTAAGCGGGCTCGCCGCCACATGACCGATTCCGGCCTTTTTGCCATGCTCTCGGTACCGATCGAACTCTGCGGGCTCAACCCATCGGTGCACCGCAAGATGGTTGACCGTTGGACGAAGGTACTGGCCAATGGTAACTATGTCGCAACCAATGGCGCCAAGGTCGCACAGCGCTGATTCGACCTCGGCTGGGTCTTCTCCCATGCCGACAATGAGGCCAGACTTTGTGGTTAGGCCTGCATTCTTAGCGCGAGCCAACACAGCCAGACTCCTCGCATACCCGGCAGACGGCCTCACGACACGCTGTAATCTGGCGACCGTCTCTAGGTTGTCACATCGGGCCTGGCAGCAAAGATCAGGTCGAGGGCGTCGGGGTTGCCACGGCAATCGGAGATCAGAACCTCGATACGAGTCAGAGGCGCGGCGTCGCGAATCGCGCGAATCGTGTTGGCAAACGCACCAGCTCCGCCGTCGGCAAGATCGTCGCGGGCCACGGCCGTTACAACGGCGTGGCGAAGCCCCATCTCGACAACGGCGCGGGCGACGCGGCGAGGCTCGTCGATGGCTAACGCTTCTGGCTTTCTGGTATCGACGTGACAGAACCCACAGGCACGGGTGCAGCGCTCGCCGTTGATCATGAACGTTGCGGTGCCTTCGTTCCAACACTCGAAGATGTTGGGACACGAGGCCTCCTCACATACGGTCACGAGGTCATGGGAGCGCATGGTCCGCTTTAGGTCGAGGAAGTCTTGACCCATGTCGAGTTTGACGCGAAGCCAGTCTGGTTTGCGTTCCCGAATGGGAACCTCGCCGGTGATGCCGGCCCCGTCACGGCGGACCTCCAGGCGCGTTCGGCGCTTAGGCGACCCGATCGTGAGCCCGCTGGTTATCGAGCCGACAGTCTCTGGCGCAAGCTCAGCGGTTTGCGGTGGAGGTGCGGCCGCGGGGCTGAGCCCCTTTGTGAACGGAGCCATGTCGAGACGAGCCGCGTCGACGTCGGCGGATCGCCACAGAATGTCTTGTCGGTCAACACCGTTGGTTCCCCACATTTGAGCCGAGCGCGACATCACCGCTTCGACGACCGCCGACATGTCGGCGTCGATGCCCTCGGCTCGGAGCGATGTGACGTCCTTGTCGTCGATCCCGCACGGAACGATGTGGTCGAACATGGCAAGGTCCGGGTCGACGTTCAGCGCGAACCCGTGCATCGAACGACCTCGACTCAACCGGACACCGATCGCGGCGATCTTGCGCGGCTGCGGTTGATCATGGTCGATCCAGACGCCAGGGAGGCCGCGGAGCCGACCAACTCGCCCAACTCCGAGGTCGCCCAGAACATCGATTATGAGCTGTTCGACTGAGCTCACGTACTTAACAGTGTCGGCCATACCACCACTGCGTTTTCCTGGGACGCTCAATATCGGATAGCCGACAAGTTGCCCCGGTCCGTGATAGGTGACATCGCCGCCACGATCGGTGCGTCGTAGCTCGGCCCCAACACTCGCCGGGTCGATCAACATGTTTGAAGTGTCGGCCGAACGTCCGAGGGTGTAGACGTGGCGATGCTCGAGCAGCAGAAGGTAGTCGTCGCCTACCGACTTGGGCCCGGCCTTGAACAGGGCCTTCTGAAGATCATGGGCTTCCCCGTACGGGACTGTTCCGAGCCAGCGCTGCCGAAGCATGTAGTGACCCTAGAGTTCCGTGGACCAATCGCGCGTCTCGATGATGTTCTTGATCGTACGCAGAAATCCGGCCGCATACCCGCCATCGAAGGCCCGGTGGTCCCAACCCATCGCCAGATTGCCAACGGAGTGGATGGCGATTGCCTCGCCGCCGAAACCGTCGTCGACAACGACGGGCTTGCGAGAAATACCCTCGGTGGACAACACCGCTACCTGTGGTTGGTTAATGATGGCCGCAGTAGTAAGCGTTCCGAAAGAGCCGTTGTTGGAAATGGTGAAGGTGCCGCCACTTATGTCGTCAACACCGAGATTCTTCGACCGGGCCCGTTGAGCGAGATCGTTGATTGAACGAGCCACAGCGATGAGCCGCATGCCGTCGGCTTGACGAATCACCGGAACAATCAGACCTTGACCGTCGAGGTCGACCGCTACGCCGATGTTTAGATCCTGGTGGACTCGAATCCCGTCGCCCTCGACCGACGCGTTTAGATGTGGATACTCCGCCAGAGCGTCGACTACGGCTCTAGCAATAAACGGCAGGAAAGTAAGGCTGAAGCCCTCAGCCGACTTGAACGCCGCCTTGTGGGCTGTGCGTACCCGGTTAACTCCCTCGTAGTCGACCTCGACGACGGTTAGGGCGTGTGGCGCAATTGCCTTCGAGGCCACCATGTGTTCGCCAGTGCGACGTCGAACGTTGTTAAAAGCGACGTACTCAGATCGAGGCGAAACAGCCATTGCCGCCGCCACAACAGGAGCTGCGCTAACGGGCTGCGGGGTTGGGGCCGCAGGCGCAGACATCGGAGCGGGAGCTGCTGGGACGGGAGCTGCCGGTGCCGCTGCTGGGGCCGGTGCCGCTGCTGGGGCCGGTGCCGCTGGTGCTGCTTGACGACCTACGCCCGCATCGATGGCATCGAGAACGTCTTTGCGAGTTATTCGCCCACCCACGCCGGTGCCGGCTATTTGTGTCGAATCAAGACTGTTTTCGCGGATCAGGCGCCGAACCACAGGCGACAAGAGTCGGCCTTCGTCCGAAACTGACGCCGGCGCGGCAGCCGCGACGGTGGCCGCAGGGGCAGGAGCGGGCACTGGCGGCGGGGCCGGAGCCTGTTCGACTGGTGCCGCTGGAGGTGGGGGCGGCGCTGGGGCTACAACCGGATCGGGATCTGCGGCTGCAGTCGTCTGGGCACCGGCGTCACCGATGACCGCAAGAACAACCCCGACTTCGACGGTCTCGCCTTCTGGCACCTTGATCTCAGTCAGCACTCCGGCAAAAGGCGATGGGACTTCGGAGTCGACCTTGTCGGTTGAAACCTCGAATAACACTTCGTCGGCAGCAACCGCATCGCCGACTTGTTTAAACCACCGAGTGATTGTGCCTTCGGTGACAGTTTCGCCTAGCTGGGGCATCTCCACGTTGGCCATTGGAATACATCCTGACGTTGTTGTTCAGATAGAGGTTGCTGAGGTAAATGGTTGAAATCGATCTTGTTTGATTGCGCCGCGAGGTCGTGGCCCGAATGCCGAAACTCTAGCCGTGCAAGCTACGCCCGGTCATGGCCAGAACACTCTCGCCGAACAGCTCAGAAAGAGTCGGGTGAGGTTGGATGAACTGAGCCACATCGTCGACCGTGGCTTCCCAATTGACCGCCAGGTATCCCTGGCCGAGTTGTTCAGTTACCCAGGGACCCATCATGTGGACGCCGAGAATCACTCCACCTGTTCCATCGCCGTTGTCTTCGGCAATGATCTTCACTAGGCCGTCGGTCTCATTGATGATCTGGGCTCGACTATTGCCGATGTATCGATGGCTCGACACCACGACCGAGTAGCCGGCGTCTTTCGCCTGTTGCTCAGTCAAGCCGGCAAAGGCAACCTCTGGGTGGCAGTAGATGGCCCAGGGAACCTTCGCGTAGTCGACAGGAATCGGCGCCTCACCGAGAAGATCTTTGACCGCCACGATGGCCTCGGCGAATCCGATATGAGCCAGGGCCGGGGTGTTGATGAGGTCGCCGACGGCATACACGCCAGGTTCGGCGGTACGGCAGTACTCGTCGACCTGAACGTGACCGCGTTCGTCAACGACTACGGCTGTGGCCTCAAGGCCGAGCAGATCTGAGAACGGCCGCCGCCCGATCGACACCACCACTGCCTCGACCGTGACATCGTCGGCGCCTTCGAGGTGAACCGTCGTCGACTTCCCGTCTGGAGCCGCCGTATGCCCAGTGACCCGCACGCCCGTGACGACCTTTATCTGGCGCTTCTTGAACGACCGGGCGAGCGCTTTGGAAATGTCGGGATCGACTCCGGGAACAATCTGGTCGAACCCTTCCAGAATCGTGACCTGAGAGCCAAGGTCGGCCATCATCGATGCGAACTCGCAGCCAATGGCGCCGCCCCCAATAACCGCAGCCGTTGTCGGCACCGAGGGCATCGACAACACTTCGTCCGAGGTCATGATGAGATTGCCAGTCACGTCGAACCCGGGAAGTTGCCGAGGAACGGACCCAGCCGCCAACAGAACGAAATCGCCGGTGATGCTGGTTACGGAGCCATCGGTGAGATCGATGCTGACAGTTCGATTGGGACCAAGGCGGCCGGTGCCATCGTATGACTGGACCTTGCGACGCTTTAGAAGACCCTGAACGCCTTTAGTCAGGCCGTCGATGATGCCCTGCTTGCGTTGCATTGTTTTGGCGAAATCGAGCCCAGGTTCACTGGTAAGAACGCCGAATTCGTGGGCATCTCTAACGGTACGAGTGACCGCCGCTGTCTCGAGAAGTTCTTTGGCGGGAATACACCCGCGGTGAAGACACGTCCCACCAACTTTGTCGCGCTCGACCAATCCAACGGTAAGACCCGCAGAGGCTGCATAGAGCGCAGCGCCGTAACCGGCGGGTCCGCCGCCAATGATGACCATGTCGAAGTGGGCGTCGCTCATGTTTTGACCAGTCGGTGGGGAGCTAGCAGCTCAGCCCGAACCACAGTTCGTGTGCCGGATCTACAAACTCGTGTGACCGCCTCACCATAGAAGACTCACACCGCTATGAGCACCTGAACGGTGAAAGCTACAAGTATCACTAATCCGGTTACGAGGGCGGTGATGATCAGTGCACGGGTGCTCACATCTAGGACGCTAACCGATTAGAGGCCAAGCCAATGGGCGAGGCCGCGGCCAGAACGGCCCGATGAGCAGACCTCAACCTTTGGAGGATGAACATATACGGAACACAACGTCGGCGACGGGGGTTAGATCCTGGCGATGTGTACAGTCCCTTCTGTGAAGAGATCGTCTTCTTGTATGAATAGGTCGACGGATGTGAATAGATCGACTGGGTCTCCAGGAGACCCCCGCCACCGGTATCGCAGAGCCAACGCAGCCGCCATCGCAATCGCTGGCGCTCTGTTGTTGGCTGCGTGCGGCGGCTCGACCGATAGCAACACCCTTAGCCAAGCCACCGAACCCGCGGCAACACCTGCTGATGCACCAAACACCGAGAGCAGCGAAGTTGGCTCCGACGACGCGACTTCCACCGCATCTGAAGCCGGCTCCGGCGATGCGACTTCCACCGCATCTGAAGCCGGCTCCGGCGATGCGACTTCCACCGCACCCGAAGCCGAGCCACAAGCGGTCGAGGACCGGCCGGGGATGCTTCGCCTCGACGGAACCGACCTCACGGGCGTCGCGTTCGACAACGCAGCCTACGTCGGGCAAGACGTCTTGTTGTGGTTCTGGGCTCCTTGGTGAAGCTCTTGCAATCGTGAAGCCCCTGCGGTCGCAGCGGCAAAGGCAGAATTTGGCGACAGCATCGCGATCATCGGCATCCCCGGCCGTGACAGCTTCGAGAACATGGAAGATTTCGTCGATCGCCACGGTTTGGCCGACGTCATCCAGTTCCCGGACGAGTCCGGCGAGCTGTGGCGCGACTTTGGCGTGCGCGTACAACCATCTTGGGTAATCGTGCCGGGCGACGGCTCGGAACCTCAGCTGATCTTCGGCAGCCTGGGTGAAGACCAGTTCGCGAACTACGTAGCGTCCTGACGGCGACGGCGGCGGCGCCACATTGCTTGGCCTACGACGGCTAGCACCATCCCGATCCCGGCTGACCCAACAACAACCAGCCACAGCGGCAGCTCGACGTCGACCGATAACCAAGACACCTCCTCAGAAGCCGTGTTCTGGCCAATGAAGATTGCCAAGGCAACCCCAAGCAGCGCCGCGAATATCAAGTTGATCTTGTTACGCAGACTTAGTCCGCCGTCGCCCTCGGGCTCGTCGACAACCTCGAATTCGTGAGTCACAGTGATTCCCCCTGCTTTGCTCTTCGCTTCACTTGAAGCGACACTAGCGCTACTAGGGTGGACGTGATTCTTCTACTCACCTTCGACTGGTCACTCCGTTAGGAGCCCCCGATGACTCAGAGTGTTTCTGTCGAGCGCCAGATCTCGGCATCAGCAAGCGACATATTCGCCTTGCTCCAAGATCCCGCTCGCCACACCGATTTCGATGGCTCCGGCACCGTTATGAGCTCCAAGGATGGTGGTACACAGCTTGGGCTCGGATCAAAGTTCGGCATGAGCATGAAACTCGGGCCAATGCCGTACCGGATCTCAAGCAAGGTCGTTGAGTTCGAGCAGGACCGACTTATTGCGTGGGCGCACTTCGGCAAACATCGTTGGCGCTACGAGCTCGAACCAAACGACGACGGAACCCTCGTTCGAGAAACCTTCGACTGGTCAACAGCCATAGTTCCGAAGTTCATCGAGGTCGCCGGGTTCCCAAAGAAACACCCAGAAGCAATGGAAGCCACGCTCGAACGATTGGCCAAACTCGTCGAGGGCTGATCAGGGCCTCTTAGCGAAAACGCGCATCACTGACCGTGGGCTATCGCAATGGCGAGGCGGCTCACCTCTCGCGACACGGCCCTGACCGTTCGCTGACTTCTGGTGGCGTGCGTCTGCAACGATGCACCGTCGAGCAGCGACGTGATGACCAGCGCCCGTAGTCGTGCCTGGGCTGGGGAGGCGTTGGGGTCGATGCGACAAATGAGGCTCGCTATTACGTCATAGAACTTCTGATAGATCTCGGCGAGCACGCTCGCGAATCGGGGTTCGTGGAGGGCCAACAATCCGATCGGCAGATATACGCTGCCGACGTCGACGAGCCACCGCTCAGACAGCAGCGCCACCACGGCAGTTAGCTCCGTTGCAGCGTCGTCGTTGGCTGCTTGCGCCATCGCTGCGAGGTCGTTCGAGAACTCATTTCTCACGATGGCCTCAAGGAGGTCATCACGCGTAGCGAAGTAATACTGGAGGTTCCCGAGTCGCATGTCGGTCCGGTCGGCGATGCGCCGCAGCACGAACCGATCGAGGCCTTCATCGATGAGCAGGTTGCGAGCTGTCGCCACAATGACGGCGCGACGTTTCGCACCCTTGGTGGTCTGGACGTCGGTCATGACGCGACGCTAGCGCTCGATTTCCAGATTTCTAATTGACCGAAAGTAGGTCGATGACCTAAAATCTGAATATGTTGAAGTCTGAGATGCAACTCGACGCGCTTACCAACACCCTCCGCTCGTACCGTGAATGCGATCCGAGCGTGGCAAGAGCGATGCCCATGGAGATGTACACGTCCGAAGCGCTGTTCGACCTGGAGATGGAGCGCATCTTTCGCCAGGAGTGGATATGCATCGGCCGCACCGAGCAGGTCGATCACGTGGGCGCTTGGTTCACCGCCGACGTGGCAGGAGAGCCGATCGTCGTCACCCACGCCGAGGACGGCCAGATTCGTGCGATGTCGTCTGTTTGTCGCCACCGCTACATGGCGATAGCGAGCGGCCAGGGCACGAGCCGCCGGCTCCAGTGTCCATACCACCGGTGGAGCTACGCCCTCGACGGGACCCTGAAAGGAACTCCGCTGATGGAGACACCAAGCGCAGCCGACGGCTCTATCTGTCGCCTGCCTTCGTTCTCGGTCGAGACCTGGCTGGGTTTCGTGTTCGTCTCGTTGGCCACTAACCCAGAGCCCTTAGCTCCCCAGCTCGATGGCGCAGCCCGGACTCTTGCGCCATACGCCATGGACGATTGGCGCATCGCCGTTGCCGTCGACGAGGTGTGGCCTGGCAACTGGAAACTTGCCCTCGAGACGGCGCTGGAGGGATACCACCTCGACGGGCTTCATCCAGGTCCGATCGCCGATATGTTGCCGTCGAGAGGCGCGAAATTCATCGAAGCCACCGATCGCTGGAGTTGTTTTCGCCTCGCCATCAACTTCGAGTCGGAGTTCGGCGCCCCGACCAAACCCTTTGCCGATGCAATGGGGGGTGACGACGCAATCGCGTCGCCCACGGTCAGCATCCACCCGCACGTGAACATCTCGTGTAGCCCAGCAGCCACGACCTGGCTCACCTTCCATCCCATCGATACGGGCCACACAAGGGTGCGAGGCGCCTACCTCGTACCGCCAGGTGAGTTCGAGCGCATGCACCAAACAGAAGGAGAAGTCGAGATGACCACCGATGCCATCAACCAGCTGAACCGCGAGGACTCTTCGGCCATGGTCGGGCTTCAACGCAATGCCAGGTCGCGTTTCGCCGAACCTGGTCTGCTCAACGAACGAGAGGAAGCACTGGTGCACTTCTACCGGTACCTGGCCGACAAACTTTCACCAGACAACGAGGACCAGCAATGACAAGAATTCGTTCCCTAACCGACCTGACGTTCAAGGCGCTCGGCGGTCAACCCGCATTCAGGCCCGGAGACATCGAGTCCTTTGTCGACGCCAGGCGGATAGCCGTGCTGGCCTACGTTCGCATGGACGGGCGTCCGAACCAGGTGCCAATCTGGTACACGTACAAAGACGGGACCTTCTTCATGACCACCGTCACCGACGGTCCAAAACACCGTGCTCTTTCTCGCAGCCCCCGGGTCTGCATCACGATCCAGGACGAAAAACCCCCGTACAAGGCTGTGATCATCGACGGCGAGGCCAAGCTCGCGCCTGTCGACCATGACAACGACCCGACAGCCGGAATGGCCGTGCGGTACTTCGGCAAGGTAGGTGCGGCCGCCTACGACAAGGTGACTAAAGAAACCTATGAGGCCAAGGGGCTCACCCTCATCACCGTTGCGCCCAGTGAGATCAAGGGATTCGACAATACCCAGGCGCTGAGCGCCGCCGAACGGGGATTCATCGGGCTACGCGAACGCCTCCCGATACCCCGTCGCTGGCTCTAGACACCAGTCGGAGGTTCAAGAATCCAGACTGAGCCATCGAAAGCTCGGTCGAAACGATCGTGAAGCCGGCCGAGGTTTCGATCCGATCGATCCCAGATGACGATGGCCTCGGTGCCTTCGCGCGCCAACCAGTCGTCTCGTGCTCTCATTCTTTTGGCGAAACCCTCTTTGCCGTTCGGTTCGCTGCCCATTACAACTTGACGTTTCGCCGACCCCAACAACTCGGCAAACCGGCTTCGCGTCGGCGCTGGCCAGCGAGCATCGACCCCGACGAAGGGCAGCACTGCCACGTAGGGCACTGCTGCCATCAGAGCCGCCTCCGCAGCCAACATTTCGGCACCGAGCCCGAGACCAGTAGCCAACACAATGTTGGGGTCCACCTGTTTCTTGGCTCTAAGGATTTCGGTGAGTTGGCGCCGCAAGGCATCGGCCACTGGGTTGGCAAGGTCCCATCCGCCCAGCTCGGCGGGACGATGGCCAATCACGACGACTACAGGACCATCGTTGGTTGAGTCGAGGGTCGCATCCAGGCTCAGTTGGCTGGCGCCAGATAATGGCGATGCCGATCCAGGGGCGATTTCGGCCGAGTTTGGCCGCCGCCTGGCGACGTCGCTGCCGAGCCCATCGACGATCGACGGGTCGTAATGCATGCCGCTGCGTCCGTGTTGGTCGGCGGCGGCTTGGGTAGCGAGCATGTCGGCTGCGTCGTTCATCGGGTCGCCGGAATGGCCCTTAACCCATTTGAAGGTGACGTCGCCGCGTCTGTTCACGAGGTCAATGAAGGGCTCCCACAGGTCGCGATTGGCGATCGGTTTCTTGCTGGCGTTCCGCCAACCTCTTTTGATCCAACCTCGCCACCACTCGTCGTTGAAACACTTCACTACATAGGTCGAGTCGCTGACTATTTCGAGGGGCCCGGCGATTCGGCGCACAGCTTCGAAGGCCGCGGTCACTTCCATCCGCTGGTTGGTGCTGTCGGCTTCGGCCCCGCTGGCCCACGGTCCGCTGTCTACAACGAACGCCCAACCACCTGGTCCTGGGTTACCAGAACAGGCGCCATCAGTGTACGCACGTGTTGTCACGAAGCCATCTTGTCAGTTCGTTTGCTCACTGCGTTGCAGAAGGTCAAAGTGATGACAGGATGGTCGCATGGTCTACGACGGTTTCGCCAGGCAGCTTCCTGATATTGACCCGACAGAAACCGAGGAGTGGGAACACTCATTCTCGAGCGTTGTCGGCGAACACGGACGGAATCGTGGCGCGTTCATACTGAGACGCCTATTGGCCGTAGCAGCCGAACGTGGCGTCGACTTTCCGGCCACCATCACCACCCCATACATCAACACCATCCCACCTGAGGGCGAGCCGTGGTTCCCTGGCGATGATCACCTCGAACGCCGAATCAGGGCTTTCATTCGTTGGAACGCGGTGGCGATGGTTACTCACGCCAATCAGTTCGCCGACGGTATTGGCGGCCACCTTTCTACGTTTGCTTCGTCAGCGGCTCTGTACGACGTCGGCTTCAACCACTTCTTCCGAGGCAAAGACAACGGCACGCCCGGCGACCACATCTACATTCAGGGCCACGCCGCGCCAGGCATCTATGCAAGGGCGTACCTCGAGGGTCGGCTAACCAACGAGGACCTCGATCACTTCCGCCGCGAGATTGGTCGGGTTGGTCTGTCGAGTTATCCGCATCCCCGGTTGATGCCGGAGTTCTGGGAGTATCCCACGGTGTCCATGGGCATTGGCCCGATCAATGCGATCTACCAGGCCAGGTTCAATAGGTATCTGCATCATCGCGAGATCGACGACACCTCTGAGTCGACGGTGTGGGCGTTCCTTGGCGACGGCGAGTGCGACGAGCCAGAGAGCCTCGGCGCATTGTCGATAGCGGCGCGCGAACAGCTCGACAATTTGGTCTTCGTCGTTAACTGCAACCTTCAGCGTCTCGATGGCCCGGTTCGCGGTAACTCAAAGATCATTCAGGAGCTCGAATCGGTGTTCCGCGGCGCCGGTTGGAACGTCATCAAGGTCGTCCACGGCACGGCATGGGACGACCTGTTTGCCCGCGACGTGGATGGCGTCCTCGTCAACAAGATGAACTCCACCGTCGATGGCGAGTTCCAGCGGTACTCCGTTGAGTCGGGGGCCTACATTCGCGAGCACTTCTTTGGGCCGGACACTCGGCTACGCAAAATGGTCGAGCACCTCAGCGACGAAGAGCTTCGCGCCCTGCCTCGCGGCGGCCACGACTATCACAAGGTCTATGCCGCTTACAAAGCCGCTACCGAACACGTTGGTTCGCCTACCGTGATTCTGGCCAAGACCGTCAAGGGCTGGACACTCGGGCCCGATCTTGAGGGTCGCAACGCGACCCACCAGATCAAGAAGCTCACTCGCAAACAGTTGGTCACGATCAGGGAGCGGCTGCACCTTCACGACGAGATTCCCGAAGATTTCGATGCGGACAATCCGCCGTACTACCGACCCGATGAAGGTTCGGCCGAAATGGAGTATCTGAAGGCGCGTCGCAAGGCTCTCGATGGTCCGTTGCCAAGTCGCAACAGCACTTGGCGTCGTCGGCCTTTGCCGCCTCCCAGCGACAAGCCGTTCGTCGAGATGAGCGCCGGCAGCGGAAAACAAGAAGTCTCGACAACGATGGCGTTCACTCGGTTGCTGCGAGCTCTGTTACGCGAAGACGGCTTCGGCGAACGGGTTGTTCCCATCACCCCGGACGAGGCTCGTACGTTTGGCATGGATTCGTTGTTCCATGAGGTCGGCATCTACGCGGCGCAGGGCCAGAAGTACGAACCCGTCGATCACGACTTGTTGCTGTCGTATACGGAGTCTCGTTCCGGGCAGATTCTCGAGGAGGGAATCACTGAGGCCGGCGCCATGGCGAGCTTTACCGCCGCAGCTACGTCGTACGCCACGCGCGGGATTCCGATGGTTCCGTTCTACATCTTCTATTCGATGTTCGGCTTCCAACGTGTTGGCGACCTCATTTGGGCCATGGCCGACATGCGCGGTCGAGGGTTCCTTATTGGGGCTACTGCGGGCCGCACCACGCTGCACGGTGAGGGTCTTCAACATCAGGACGGCCATAGCTTGCTCGCTGCGTCGAGCGTGCCGCCATGTCAGGCCTACGACCCGGCGTTTGCTTATGAGCTTGGTGCGATTATCCAAGATGGGCTGCGGCGGATGCACACCAACAACGAAGACGTCTTCTACTACCTAACGGCGTACAACGAGAACTATTTGCAGCCCGCTGCTCCAGATGATCTCGACACCGACGGATTGCTGAAAGGGCTGTACAAGTACGCTGGCGCGCCTGAGGGTGTGGAGGCGGTGGCCACGATCATGTTCTCAGGTTCGGCCCAAGGGGCTGCACGCGAGGCCGTGGCCGAGTTGGCGGAGCACTTCGGTGTCGGCGTCGAGTTGTATAGCGCGACTTCGTACAAGGCGCTGCGCGACGACGCTATCGCGGTCGAGCGTTGGAATCGGTTGCATCCTGGCGAGCCTGATCGCGTTCCGTACGTGACTGAGATGCTCGCTCAGTCTGCTGGTCCGACCATCGCAGTTACCGATTTCATGCGCACCGTTCCTGATCAGGTTTCGCGTTGGGTACCTGGCGACTATTTGTCGCTTGGCACTGAGGGCTTCGGTCGGTCGGACACTCGTGAGGCACTACGGCGTCACTTCGAAATCGATGCACCTCATGTGGTGGTTGCGGTGTTGGACCGTCTGGCGGCTAGCGGAGTGGTCGAGGCCTCGACTGTGGGCGCGGCGATCGAGCATTACGACCTCGACACCGACCTAGTCGAGCCCTGGAGCTCTGAGGTGCACTAGCAGCGAAGAGCGACCAGACGACACAGGGCGAAGAGGTGCACTAGCAGCGAAGAGCGACCAGACGAGACACAGGGCGAAGAGGTGCACTAGCAGCGAGGGACGTCGGGAGACACAGATGACACTGCGGGTAACGGGCGACGACAAGATTGATGGGCTGGTGCGAAGCAGCCCGCTGGCGTTGTTGATCGCCATGTTGTTGGATCAGCAGATCTCGATCGAGTTGGCTTTCACTGGGCCTTCGCGTTTGTCTGATCGGCTCAGCGGGCCGTTAACGGCTGCCAACATCGCCGAGACTCAGGTCGACGATCTCGTTGCATTGTTCGCTGAGAAACCTGCGCTCCACCGGTTTCCGGCGTCGATGGCCAAGCGCACTCACAAGCTGTGCGAGTTCGTGGTCGAGCACTACGACGGCGAGGTCTCTGCCATCTGGGCCGACGTCGACTCTGGGTCTGACCTGCTCGGGCGACTCAAGACCCTTCCGGGGTTCGGTTCTGAGAAGAGCAAGATTTTTGTTGCTCTGTTAGCCAAACGGTTCGATATCAAACCCTCTGGGTGGGAAGCGGCCGCGGGTGGGTTCTCCGACGACGTGCCGCGGTCGGTGGCCGATGTCGATGACCCATCGGTCCTCGCCGAGATACGGGCCTATCGCCGACGAAGGTCGGAGCAAACAAAGGCTGTGAACAAGGAGCACTAGCGACGTTTCAAACCAGCCGGGACTGCACTACGGTTTGTGGTCATGATGCTTGCTGCTGTAAACGACACACCCTTCAACATCGTCAAGATTCTGCACATTCTGGCGTTCATGGTTGCTCTCGCCCCCGCGTTCGTGAACCCCCTCTTGGAGAGGCAGATGGCGGCTAACGACTCGTCGGCTTGGAAGCGAACCCTGAGCTACGCATCGCAGAACAGCATGAAGATCTATGGCTCAGCCCTTATCGTCGGCGGACTGCTCGGATTTGCCTTGGCGGGAATGTCCGATGGCTTGTACGAGATGTCGCAGACATGGCTCTCGCTGTCGGCAGTGTTGTGGGTAGGTATGAACGGCGTCCTGCACGCCCTGATCATTCCGTCCGAAAAGGCAGTGGTCGGCGGCGACGCATCGGCTCAGCGCAAGCTCGACATCGGTGGGGCAGCTATGACCCTGTTGATGGTCGTCGTGTTGTATCTAATGGTGTTCCAGCCAGGCGCCTAATCGTCAGGTCGGGCTTCGAATTCGCATGTAGCCAAGATCGGATTCTGCGGCCAGCGGGTCTAGATCGCCGGAGTCTGACGTTCCAACCAGCCGAGCAGAAGCGCCACGTACCTAGGGTCGTGGC
>JAADHX010000471.1 GCA_013151655.1 Actinomycetota bacterium | reverse complement strand
GGATGTCATAACCCTTCAAGAGGTTTGGCAGGAAGGCGAACAGAATCAGGCCGAGCTTTTGGCCATCGAACTCGGCCTGAACGCCACCTATCGAGCCGAGCACTCCATCGACGGGGGCTCATTCGGGAATGCGGTCTTGTCGAGGTGGCCCATCGTCGGCACAGACACATTCCGGTACGAGGTCGATGGCTGGGAAGATGAGAACCGTGTCGCCGTTTGCGCCCACATCGATGGCCCGAGAGGACTGTTGGACGTCTACTCGACCCATCTCAACTGGCGCCTAGATCACAGCCGTCCTCGCCAGCACATGGTCGAACAGTTGCGCACGTTCATCGGCCAGACCCGATCTAGCGTGTTTCCGCCAATCGTCGGCGGCGACTTTAACGCCAGGCCTACGAGCGCTGAGATCCGCGCCATGACCGCCTCGAAGCCGGCCAGCCAGAAGGATCTCGTGTTCAAAGACGCATGGGAGTTAGCAGGCGAAGGGCAGCTCGGAATGACGTGGACCAAAGACAATCCGTATGTCGATGACGAACTCGAACCGCCACGCCGAATCGACTACCTCTTCGTCGGTAATCCAAACACCGACAGTGCAGGAGAGGTTGTGGGCTGTCGTCTGCACGGAACTCGACCGGTCGACGGTGTCTGGCCAAGCGATCACTTCGCCGTCGTCGCCGATATCCGTTACTGACCTTCCGATACCGGCTTAGACTCCGACACCAAGCAACGGTGAGGCTGCGGACATGAAACAAACAAGACAGGCCGTCGGGCGGCCGCGTCGATGCACCGTTGTTGTTGCGGCGCTTCTGGTCGCCTCAGCCTGCTCAAGCTCATCAACTTCGGACGCGCCAGCGACATCTGAACTCGTGTCAGCGACATCTACATCGACTGTTCGCGAAACGACAACCACCGACTCGGTTGTGGGCGCTGCGGCGGAACAAGACGACATAACGCCGCTTGAAACAATGGGCTTGGACGATGCGTCTGTGGTGCTGTCGACCGATTGGTTCAGCGTCGTTCGTTACACACCTGGCGCGGTCCTCGACGGACCCATCCTCGACATAAGCGACGACGGCTCCCTGTTCTTGTTCGGCGGCGGAGCCTCCACCCCACTTGTGCTCAACGTCGATACCAGAGAAGTAGTGCGTCTAGCCCAAGGAACCACACCAGCACGAATTAGTGGCAACGGTCAATACGTTGTGCACGCCCTAGCCGGCGACTGCCTGTTCGACCGAAACGGCTGCGATTCAGCTGAGAACGAACGCGCCTTGGTCGATATAGCGACCGGCGAGACGAGGAACCTCGGAGGCATCGTCGGTCGAGTATTGATAAACGAATCCGGAAGCGTCGTCATGGGCTTGCTTAACCCAACCCAGGGCCCGGAACTCAACGAAACCGTCGAATGGTCGAACGGGACCATAACAACGACGCGGACCCTCTACGCCGAACTCGGCGACTCACCCGAAAGGGTAGTCGCCTCCCCTCAATTGCTTGATGTGGACCGAACCGGGACCAAAGTGCTCCATCGACCTTGGGTCGCTCGGGCCCGCTTCGCGGCCCGACGTACTCCCTGCTGACAGCAGACGGCTCGGTCGGAGTGATCGGCGATGAGATGTTCAGTCTTGGCAACCGCGGGTTTGCTGATCTGTCCGAAGACGGCGAGCTATTCCTACTCGGCACCGATCATGGGTTGATGACTGTCGAGCCATCCAATGGCACGAAGCGGCACTACAGAGTCGAGTCTCCCGGCCGCGTCGTACTCACCTATGCGCTAGGAGGCGACAGGATCCTTGCCGTGACTGGGCCCGACTTTGAATCCGAGGGACCAACAAACTTGATTAGCTTCGATCGTGGCGATGGTCCGTTTGATCAATCCGCTGAGTTACTGGTGACAATTGCTGAGTCGTTCCCCTCCGAGTCACCGGTTACACCTCGACTGTGGTTTGAGGCCAGTGCCGACGGCGCCGCGGCGGGACTTTCGATTCTGGTTGACGACCCAAGCCATGCCGATGGTTCGTCCTGGGTGACTATCATCATCGACCTCGAAAACCTGCCCGGAAACTCCTACATTGGAATCACTGACGACGGATCGATCGTCGAGAGCACCGCTACGCCGTCGTCCAACCCCCAAGAATCCGGACAGAGCGCAGTCCAATATCTCGCGAGCACTTACGACATCGCCGCCGACTTGGTCGGCCACCAGCTGCTACTCAGCCTAAGTGGCGCCGAGCTGGGGGAGTTTGACGATCTTTGGCGTGATGCCAGAGACCACGTTCAGGCGCTGAGCCCGCCGCCGGCGCTTGCCCCCGTGCACGACCGCTGGGCGACAGTTCTAGGAACGTTTGCTGATGAGTTCGACAAGTTCGGCAAAGTTGTTGAGTCAACCGACCCAGCCGAGGCCGAACAAGGCACCGAGCGATACCTCGCTGCTACCAGGAGCCTCGGGGCCGAACTGGCCGAGATCGACCGGGTTCAGCTAGACGCAACGATCGAAACTCTGTCAACGATTGACACACCAGACGCCGCATACCTTTCCAGAGTCCTAGACGTCCAAAGAGGTTCAGACGCACTAATCGACGCCGCGACAAATGCACTAAGCGAGATAGCCACGAACCCTGACGCTGCACTACGCAACATCGTGGCTGCCCTCGGATCGTTGAAACTTCAGTTCGAGACGCTCGATCAGTTCGAAGTGCCGCCCGCCGCCGCCTCGCTGCACCAGCGTCGCAGCGAGGCGCTCGGCTCGATGACAGACGCACTGGACGAGATCGCAACCAGTCTTCAGTCAGGCTCTGAACCGTCGGTCTTCACGGTGTTGCGCCTGAATATTTTAGTCGACGAAACACCGGAGCTAAACGCCGCCTGGTCTCGTTATGTCGCTGCCGTGCTTCGAGAACAAGCTTAGAAGCCGAGCCCCCCACCAATTCAGGGAGTCAGGGTCAGCCGGTCGATGGGGCAGGCCGTGACAATTAGCTTGATGCTGCTGGTGGTGTCTGCGGCTTCGTTGTCGGTAGCGATGACTTGTATCACTTGGGTGCCGGCAACTGTCCAGGGGCCAACGATTCCGGTGTGTATGCCTGTGGCATCGCTCATCGGCGACTCGCGGAAGCTGATGCCGTCGGGTGACCATCGTGCAACCACCGAGACGACTTCACCATCTTGGTCCGAAGCTTCGGCGAATATCTGGGAGGTCTCGCCGGCGCAGCGACCCTGAGCCGCTTCAACCCGGTCCGGCCGGACAGCGACGACAACGACGACCGGGGGTACGTTCTGCGAGGCGACGGTCGTCGAGGTCGTGCTCGTCGTGCTGGTGGTAGAGGTCGAAGTCGATGTGCTGGTGCTCGACGTTGTCACGACGGGTTCGGTCGTAGTCGTGGAGCCAGGCGTTGGTTCCGTCGCCACGGTCGGTGTCTGTTGCGAGGTCGGTGTCTGTTGGGAGGTCGTTGTCGGTTCGGCGGCGATGGTGAGCTCGGCTGTGGTTTCGGGACCCGCGGTCGTGGTTATTGCTTGTGGTGTCGCTGGGGTCAGAGCAGGGGACGCGACTGATGTGTCTACGTCAGCCGGCGCTGGCGAGGCGCTCTGAGCGGTTG
>JAADHX010000344.1 GCA_013151655.1 Actinomycetota bacterium | reverse complement strand
CGTTCACGACCGTGCTGCACGTCTTCGGCGGTGGAGTTTCCGTGGCCAGGCCAATTGCGGAGTCTTCCATGGCCGACGAACCACGGCTGTTGGCCCTCTCGGTATGGCACATGGTGTCGCTCGCGTTGGGACTATCCGCGGTGGCCTTAGCAGTCGCGGCCAAACCAAAACACGCCGAACCAAGCCGCTTCATGGTGTTGTTCATCTCAACGCTCTGGGTTGGCTTTGGGCTCGCAGTGATAGGCGTGGGCCTCACCCAGGCCAACGGTGACCTTCTTTGGAAACTCCCACAGCCGATCCTGCTGATTCCAGTCGGGATGCTCGGCTTCTGGGGAACCTTGCGAGCAACCTGATCTCGTGGCAATCAAGGCCAACTCGTCACACGCCACCGCTACTTTCGCAGACCCCGAATCGTGTCGATGGTGTCGGCTTCGGCGACTGTTTTGTCGGGTCGGTAGCCCCGAACACGGGCAAAACGAAGCGCGGCGCCACCGTCGTAGCGCTTGGAAGTCTGAACCCCATCGATCGCAATTTCGACTACCAGCTCAGGACGCACATAGACAACATGACCATCGGTTGCTGTTTGGCGTTCAAGAAGCGCTTCGGTCTGCCATTCGAGCAGAACATCTGTGAGCCCTTTGAAGGTTTTGCCCACCATGATCGGCGGCCCACCCTCGGGATCGCGGGCGCCTAGATGAAGGTTCGATAGCCGACCAGTACGTCGGCCATGACCCCACTCGGCCCCAACCACGATCAGATCTAGAGTGATAACGGGTTTCACCTTGCGCCAGGTCTTTCCCCTACGGCCCGCCTCGTAGAAGGTACCGACGCCCTTAACCATCACTCCTTCGTGGCCAGCAGCAACAGTCGCAGCGGAGAACTTGGCCGCCTCACCGACATCGTTGGTCACCAACACCGGAACCGCCAAATCGCCCACTAGGCCGGTCAGCGCGGCACGACGCTCGGTCCAAGGCTTGTCGAGCAGATCAACACCTTCTAAATGAAGGATGTCGAAGAACCATGGCACCAAACCGCCCGTACCTTGGCTGTCGGAGAACCGGCTAGCCGTATCCTGAAACGCAGCCGGCTCATCGGCAACGGACCCCTCGCCAACCACTTCGCCATCGAGAATGAAGGTATTGGCGCCGAGCGACAAGGCCAGATCCACCAGGCCAGGCAACCGCTCGGTCACATCGTTGAGGTTGCGCGTCACGATCAACACCTGATCGCCGCGCCGATGAAGCTGAACCCGAACACCATCGATCTTCCACTCGATGGCGAACTCCTCAACTCGCTCTGTTTCTGAGCGCCCAGGCCCATGCCCAACCGCCATTGCCTCAGCCACATCGGCCGCAGTCGATGCCAGCATTGGGTGAATCGGCCGCAAAACCTCTAACCGCACGTCAGCCAGCGCAATTTGGCCCTGAACCAGGGCCAGAACCGCGGTGTCTCCCAACAACCCGCCCAACATGTGCGCCCGCCGTACCAACGCGACGCGAACCGCGGCGGCCGCGGCGATCGCATCGACCATCACGCCCTCGAGCGCACCATGTCGAAGCTCGCCACCAAGCAGCGCGGTCAGAAACTCTGACTCCAGACGGGTAGTCGCGCCGAAGAGTTTGCCAAGCAACCGTTCGCGCTCGGCCATCGACCCTGGCCCAGTCGTCATCGCTATTTCGGCGATGGCTTCGTCGACCTCCAGCACCGACACAGTGGGAGCGTCGGCGTGCTCGAATTCGACATCGCGCAGTGTCGCCCAGCCAACGCCGATACGTCCCTGGCGAACCTCGCCCGTGAGGAAGCCGACAACTACCGGAATCTCCTCTGGAGACGAACGCCGCAACAACTCGGCCAAGATCGTTCGTTTCTCGGTGCGTTTGCTGGTAGCCGCCACTGAATTGGAGGCAGTCACCACATCGAACAACAACAATGGGCTCGATGGAGGCCCCGGACTGGTATCGACATCGCTCACTTCTCTAGTCTGGCCCGTGCACCTCCCGCCGAAGGATTCACCGTGGCCACACTCATCAGCCAACTCGAGTTACCCCACCTCCCCACACCGAGTTCGCAAGCCGTGAAGAAGCCAGAAATCTCGCGGTCGCGGCACGAGCGGTTTCGCCGATCGCCAAGACCGATTTTGGGTACGCGGTCTTGAGCCACTCGTGGGCCACAAAGATCCTCAGGGAACGAAAGTTCCATCACATCTTGAGGCTCATGGGTGCCACCCGCGATCTCGACGAACGCCTAGCGGATCAGGCCAGACAATCAATCCTCACCGCAGAAGGGTCCGAGCATCAAAGATTGAGACGGTTGGTTTCGCCGGCTTTCACCCCAAAACAAGCCGACAAACTCCGGCCCTTCATGGCTTCGACCATCAACTCGCTGATCGACGCAGTAGCTGCCGACAGCGACGTTAACGGCCGGCGCCATTGCGAGGTTGTGGCCGAGATCTGCGAGCCGTACCCCATTCCGATCATCTGTGAGCTGCTGGGCGCACCAGTAGCAGACCTAGACAAGTTCAGCACTTGGGCTACCGGAGTCATCTCGGGCCTCGACAGAGACGCCAACGACAAGATCGACAACATTCTCGCCTGCCGCGAGGCCCTAGAAGAGTACGTCGTCGAACTGATCGCTCGGCGACGCAGCGAACCCCGAGACGACCTTCTGACCGTCCTGATCCAGGCCGAAGAACAGGGCGATCGTCTCTCCGAAGTCGAGCTCGTCACCATGGTCGAAGCTGTCCTCGTGGCCGGGGTCGATACGACGAGGAACCAGCTCGGATGCGCAGTCGCGCTACTAGCCGAACGCCCAGAAGTCTGGAAACAGCTGGCCGAGGATCCTGACATCGCTCCGACAGTCGTCGACGAGGTCATGCGCTACATCGGAGCCATAAGAGGCACAGGCCGCTACGCCTCCGAAGACGTTGTCATCGACGACATTGCCTTCCCACAAGGCACGATCATCATGGTGAGCTTCGTGGCCGGCAACTACGACTCAGAAGCCTTCGCTTCGCCTGGCACATTCGACATCGAACAACACGCGACCGACTCCCAACACCTGAGCTTCGGCAGTGGAATTCACTTCTGTCTTGGCTCGTTCTTGGCTAAGGCCGAACTGCAGGTTGCACTGCCAATTCTGGCTCGACGTATGCCAAACATGGCGCTCGCCAAACCGGTCGAGTGGAAGTCAGCCCAAGTTACCGTGTGGGGTCCAGAGCGCCTCGAAGTCACGTTCGACACCACTACCGGGTGACTCGGCTGGCCCCTAGTTCACGATGCGACAACGTCCTGGCGATGATGACCACAACCAGTATCCCAGTCACGTAGGCCACCTCGACCCGACCGACATCGCTCCCCCATTCAGCCAAGCTTGCGATGACCAGAACTGCCAGGTTGAATCCCAGCCCGCACATCCACGCCATCGCGGTGATGTGAACTCGGCCGGTGGCTACGAGCGCCTGATGGTGCAAGAACGCCACCACGAATAGGGCTCCACCGGCCGAGAACCACAACATGTCGGCCCACGTAATCGCGAAGTCGGGTCCGAACAGCAGCTTGGTGGCCCAAGGACCAAGCACCGTCAACCCCGCAATAGCGACCACCATGAGGGCCACTAGCAACGCTTCAAGACGGCGCAGTGTCCCGAGGGCGGTGTTGGGCCTGCCTTCGACGATCTCAGCTGTCAGCCGAGGCAGCAGCGCCGCCTGCACTGCTTGGAACAAGAACAACGGCACGCGCGAAA
>JAADHX010000107.1 GCA_013151655.1 Actinomycetota bacterium | reverse complement strand
TGCGGTGGATGATCGGCGTCGACCCGGAATCCGAAGGATTGCGACGGGCCACCGATCAGGGTTTGGAGGCCTCACACGAAGGCGTCGACTGGCTGCTGGACCGGCATGAACTCCCCGACATTGTCTTCGAGGCAACCTCTGCCCACGTTCATGTCCGCAACGCACCGCGATACCGAGGTGCCGGAATCAGGGCGGTCGATCTCACACCTGCCGCCCGCGGCCCTTTTGTGGTTCCCCCAGCCAACCTGCTCGAACACGTCGACAAGCCAAACGTCAATATGGTGACCTGCGGTGGACAAGCCACGATCCCAATGGTTCACGCCGTTTCGCGCGTAGTCGACGTCGACTACGCCGAAATCGTCGCAACGGTTGCCTCGGCGTCGGCCGGGCCTGGCACGCGCCAGAACATCGATGAGTTCACGCGCACGACATCACAAGCGATCAGCGCAGTAGGACGGTCAGAACGCGGCAAGGCGATCATCATCTTGAACCCGGCTGAGCCACCGCTGATGATGCGCGACACGATCTATTGCTCGCTGCCCGCCGATGCCGACTTCGACAAGATCGATCTGTCTATTCGCGAGATTGCTGCTGAAGTACAGACGTATGTACCCGGCTACCGGCTCGTTTCGGACCCCCAGTTCGATGCCGGCTTTCACAGCGATGGCCGAGGAAGGGTCGCCATATTCATCGAAGTTGAAGGCGCAGGCGATTTTCTGCCTCCGTATGCCGGCAACCTCGACATCATGACCGCCGCGGCCACGAAGGTCGGCGATGAAATTGCCAAGGACCTCACAGCGAAGGGAGCGAAGTGATGCTCTATTCGGAAGACCTCGATGTCAGGGTGACCGACACGTCGTTGCGTGATGGGTCGCACGCCAAGCGTCACCAGTTCACCGAGGCCAACGTGCGTGACATCGTTCGTGCTCTCGACGATGCGGGAATGCCTGTGATCGAGGTGACCCACGGTGACGGCCTCGGTGGATCGTCTTACAACTACGGCGAATCCCTCGTTGACGAGCGGGTGCTCATGAAGGCTGCGGTCGACGAAGCAGAGAACGCCGAGATCGCGGCGCTCATGCTCCCCGGCCTCGGAACCAAAGACGACATCAAGGCTTGTGCCGATCTCGGCGTGTCGATAATTCGGGTTGCGACGCACTGCACCGAAGCCGACATCTCCGAGCAACACTTCGGCCTAGCCCGCGAAATTGGGCTCGAAACCGTTGGGTTCCTAATGATGGCCCACACCGTCGCGCCTGACGTTCTCAGTGCTCAAGCGCGAATAATGGCCGACGCCGGATGCCAATGCATCTACGTAGTCGACTCGGCAGGGGCGATGGTTCTCGAGGATGCCGCTGAGCGAGTTGCAGCAGTCGTCGCTGAACTCGCTGGCGATGCTCAGGTCGGCTTTCATGGCCACGAGAACATGTCGCTCTCATTGGCCAACACCATCCTCGCGATTCGCTCAGGAGCAGTGCAGGTCGATGGCTCGACTCGACGGTTCGGGGCCGGGTCCGGCAATACCAGTTGCGAAGCCCTAGCTGCCGTCACGGAACGCCTCGGAATATCCACAGGGCTCGACGTGATGAAGATGATCGATGCTGCAGAAGACGTAGTGCGCCCGATCATGGACGGCGAGTGTGTACTCGACCGGCTGGCACTGACGATGGGGTACGCCGGGGTGTACTCGAGCTTTCTGAAGCATGCGCATCGCGCCGCTGAGCGCTACGGCGTGTCGGGTGCGGATATTCTGATGGAGTGCGGGAGGCGTCAACTTGTGGGTGGCCAAGAAGACCAGATCATCCAGATTGCAGCGGGGCTGGCTCAGGCCTGAGGCTGCTCGGTAACGCTACGTTCAGTCGCGACGCACTTCACCGGCAAGCCGAGCCTGCTTGTCAACCAGCAACTCCCCTGCTGCCATGTAGTCGGTTGGCGGAAACTCACTGATCCAGACCCGAACGGACTCACGTGGTGTGCCTAGGTGCTCTTCCATGGCATCTGTAATCGCGGTGAGTAAGGCCTTCTTCTGTTCCGGGCTTCGACCCGTTGCCATGTGTACGTTTACTAGGGGCATTCAACACTCTCCACAAATCCAGATAGCTGGGCAATACTCACTAGTCGACCACGCTGAAGCCGACGGAGCCAAGATCTTCGACCACATTCCTGTACGACGAGCCGGTCTCCAATGCAACGGCTGCCGTCGCACCGCCAGCAAGAACGATCCACCCCGGCAACAGCCGCAGTCCAGATTCGCCAACAATCCGACTGGCCTCGACGAGCGAACGAACGGGGTCGCCGAGAATCGCCGCACTAGACCCGATCTGCACCGGGCGACCATCTTTTTCAAGCACCATTCCAAGATTCGCAATTCGTGTATGCGGATCGGACCAGTCGCCGATGACGAAGCCGGACGATGAGGAGTTGTCGGCGACGACGTCCGCCAGTGAGAACTTGAAGTTCTCGAACCGAGAATCGATGATCTCAACCGCTGGAGCAACCGCTTCAACCGCACTCATTGCTTCAGCGGCTGAGACATTGCCCGACAAGGGAGCGCGCATTATGAATGCAATCTCGGGTTCGACCCGCGGATGCACGTACTCGCGCAGTGAGACCTCGCCGCCGTCAACAACGCGCATCGCGCTACTGAGCCGGCCCCAGATCAACCCCTCGACACCCATCTGGATCATCTTCGCCTTCGAGGTGAAGCCCATCTTGATGCCAACCATCTCTTCTCCGCGCTCGATACGCCGAGCAAACGAAAGGTCCTGGACTTCGTAGGCCTCTTCGATACTGAGCGACTGGGATTCAGAGAATTGGGCAATGGCGGTGGCCGTACGGGCGGCGTCATCCGCCTCGGCAGCCAACTCGACGATTGTTCTGGGAGCGGTCATGAGGTGTCCTCTCTGGGGTCGATTTCTCAGCTGGCGAATGCCGCTGTCACTGATCCGAGACCCGAGATGCGAGCCTCGACCACGTCACCGGGCTCAATGGCGACCATCGGGCCGAGCGCCCCGGAGAGAATGGTGTCACCGGCCTGCAAGGGTCGGCCGACGCGTGCCATTGTTCGAGCCAACCATGTCGCTGCACTGATCGGGCTGCCCAGGCACGCTCGGCCAGCCCCGGTCCCCGACGTTCCATAACCATCCCGCACGACAAGAGATCGACGTCGGTGAGGTTGGCCGGTCGGGAACCGAGAACGTAAAGGCCCGACGATGCGTTATCGGCGACCGTGTCGAGCAGGCTGATGTTCCAGTCAGCCACTCTGGAATCGACAACCTCGATGGCGGCGACCACGAAGTCGACCGCCCGCATCATCTCGGCGGCCGTGGTATCAACATTCGGGAGATCGGCATCGAGCACAAAAGCGATCTCGGCTTCGGCCTTGGGTTGCAGTAGTCGACCGGCCTCGATCTCGCATGCCTCATCGACGGACATGTCCGCGAACAACATCCCGTAGTCCGGCTCGTGCACACCGAGTTGTTGCTGCACAGACGTTGACGTGAGCCCGATCTTTCGTCCGACGAGGCGGCGGCCGTCTGCAAGCCAACGCTCAGTGTTGACCTCTTGGGCTCGGTAGGCATCATCGACGGTCTCGAGCAATGGCGAAACCGGGTCGGTTGGAGTCTTCGATGTTCGAGCGTCAAAGAGTCGCTCGGCGACCTGAGTGATGTTGTCATTGGCGTTTGACATAGTTGGTCCTGATCGATTCGGAGCTGAGTACGGATGGTCTACAGTTTGAGGCAGACGTTTGTGGTCTCGGTGTAAAACTCGAGGCTGTGGACTCCGCCCTCGCGGCCGATTCCCGAGGCTTTCATGCCACCGAACGGGGTCCGCAGGTCTCGCAGGAACCACGAATTGACCCAACACAATCCGACATCGAGCTGAGACGCAACCCGATGAGCGCGGCTGGTGTTCTGGGTCCACACCGCAGCAGCAAGTCCGTACACAGTGTCGTTGGCAAGAGCGATTACCTCCTCTTCGGAGTCGAACGGCCGAATATGGCAGCACGGCCCGAAGATCTCTTCGACGACAAGAACAGAGTCGTCGGCCAAGTCGGTCCAGATCGTTGGTTCGATCCACGCACCTTTGGCCACGTCATCACCGAGAACCGGCACGCCGCCGCCGATAACGACATTGGCACCTTCTTCCACGGCCTTGTTGTAGTACGACAACACCTTTTGCTGATGCTCGAGTGAGATGAGAGGACCGAGATCCGTCGCCGGATCATCTGGCACGCCGATCTTCATCGCCTTGGCCTCGGTAGCCAATCGGTTCACGAACTCGTCAAAAATCGGTCGCTCGACGTACACCCGCTCTGTCCCTAGACACACCTGACCACAGTTCACAAAGACAGATCGCATTGTGCCTTCGATCGCGTCGTCAAGATCTGCGTCGGCAAAGATAATCGCTGGATTCTTGCCCCCCATTTCCAGCGAAACGTCACGAGTTCCATCTGCTGCGGCTTTCATGATCGCCTCGCCGGTTCGGGTCTCACCGGTGAAGGTGATCGCGTCGACACCCTGATGAGAGGTCACAAACTCGCCAGCCGAACCCGGCCCGAAGCCGTGCACGACGTTGTACACCCCACGTGGAACCCCAACGGTGTTCATCACCTCACCGAGCAGGGTGGCAGTTCCTGGTGTTTCTTCAGATGGCTTGACCACAACTGTGTTCCCACAAGCAAGGGCCGGCCCGACCTTCCACGTCATCAACAACAACGGCAAGTTCCACGGACATATTACCCCTATTACACCCTTCGGACTTCGTAGCGCGTAGTTAATCGCTCCCGTACCATCTGGGGTGGGCGTTGGGAAGAACTCGCCCGGAACGTTCTTCACCGAGTCAGCGAAGATCCTGAAATTGGCTGCTCCCCGGGGAATGTCGATATGACATGCCAGGGACGCCGGCTTGCCCGTGTCTGCAACCTCCGCAGCAAGGAAGTCATCGGCTCGACGATCGATCTCATCGGCAATCGCGTAGAGCATTGCCGAGCGGTCGGCCAGAGTCATAGCTGCCCAGGGACCCTTCAGCGCTGCTTTCGCTGCTACCACCGCGTCGTTCACGTCAGCCACTGATGCCTCGTGAACCAACCCGATATGAGAACCGTCAACTGGAGAAGTGTTATCGAACGTAGCGCCGGCTGACCCAGGGCGGTATTGGCCATCTATGAAATTGTGGAACTCGGCGATGTTAGTTGGTGACACGGAAGCCTCCTTGATCTCTTTGCAATACTTGATCCGGGACGTGCGCGCCCCAGCTGTGGTCCCCCGGCATTTGTGAGCTACTTCAGGTGTAGACCGTGGTGAAGGATTCCACGAGCTCACGAGTGTGGTAAAAGATGCCAGCTCCAAGTTGGTCTTCGGTCCATGTGGTCACCGGACGATCAGGTTGCGCCAAGTATCCGAGACCCGCGAAGGTCTCGTTGCGATTTCCGGATGGGTCGAAGTAGTAGATGGTGTAGCCGCGCGTGATGCCGTGGCGTTGAGGTGTGACATCGATCTTGACCCGCTTCTTCGACATGATGTCTGCCGCCTTGAGCACGTCGTTCCAGCTGTCGAGGAAGTAGGCCAGGTGATGCAGACCTGACACCGGTCCACCCACGAACGCAATATCGTGAGGCGTGTTGGAACAAGAAAGCCACGTTGCCAGTTGGATGTCGCCATCCGGTCCGACCATGACCTGTTCGACCAGATAGAAGTCGAGAACGTCGACCATGAAACTGGTCACCTCGGCGACTGTGTTGACACCGGTCTCGGGATCAAACGGGCACATCAGCAGAGCATGGTCAACCCAATGCGCTCCGACTCCCTTGAGATCATCCGGCCATGGGTCGGGGTTGGTGGTGCCTACCGAGGTACCCACATACTCCTTCTCGGCGTACAAGTACATCTCATGCTCGCTCGGAACCTTGAACTTGAGCGCCCGCCCGACAAACTCAAGGGTTCCGGCTGGCACCTCTTCAACGTCGATCCCGGCCTCGGTGATTCTGGTCTTGTACATATCAAGATCGGCGTCCGACTTCACCTTGTAGGCAATGTGATTCATTCCGGCTTGATCCGACGGGCTGAGAACGACGGAATACTTGTCCCACTCGTCCCAGCACTTCAAATATACGTTTCCGAGTGGGTCCACGTGGGTCTGGATCATGCCGTTGACATTGACGTAGTGGTCGACCGCTTCCTCGATATCGAGGACACGAACATTGATATGGCCTAAGCGCATGACGCTCATCATCTAGCTCCGTTCATTGGTGAGTTGTTGATTCGTAAATTTCGAGCGTGACAGTGCTTCGGGGAAAGACCCGACACGCCAGGGAAATCCCCTGCTGTTGTTCTTCTTCGCTGACGTGTTTCCGGCTCATCACCTTACGCTCCACGTCCCCCGCGAGAATCCTGACTTTGCAGACTCCACAGCCGCCCCCGTGACAACCGGAAGGGATACAACTCTTCCCAACCGCTTTCATCGCCACTAGTAGGTGTTGGTCTTCGCGGCATTGATACTCCTCCTCTTCTGACTTGACGAAGATCGTGTGCATTGCATGACTTGAATACATGCCTTAGATCGATTTGAAGAGTGGGCTCTTGACCCTGGTGTCGGTCGACGATTGATCGAAGAAGTTCTCCATGTACATATCGCGCTCGAACAGGCGCCCTTTCATCAGAGTGCTGACGCACGCATCGACCATTGGGGGTGGGCCACAGATATACGCCTTCATTCCGGCGAACCGACCATCGAAGAGTTGTGCAGCTACCGCGTCGACAAACCCGCGGTGTCCCGACCAGCCGGAAGAATCGGGTTCATCGGACAACGCTGGAACGTAGGTGAAATTGGCATGTTTGGCTGCGAGCTCTTCGAACAACTCGCGGTAGTAGAGGTCTCCTTCAGTACGCGCCCCGTACACCAGTGTGATCTCGTGCGAGGTGCCACGTTCAAGCATCTCGATGATCATCGACTTAGGGCTGGAAAGGCCTGAGCCACCTGCCAGGAACAGCATTGCCTCAGGATGAGAAATCCGGACGAAGAACCGCCCGTACGGGCCGCTGAACTCCAGGCGGTCGCCGATCTCAAGGTTCGCGTGCAGCCAGGTCGTAGCCTCACCGCCCGGAACCAGACAAACGTTGAGCTCGATCGTTCCGGAATCTGAGGGAGAGCTGGCGATCGAGAACGCCCGGGGCTTGTCGACACCTGGAACATGCAGGTTGATGTACTGACCTGCTTGAAAGTCGATCGTGTCTTTGTCGACTGCCAGGAAGATCCCAATGATCCGAGGCGTGAAGGCCTCTATGCGCGTCACCGTAGCGGCGAAATCCCGAACCGGAATGCTCCGGGCGTCGTCGTCAACCTCGATATCAGCTTCGACCACCAGGTCCGACAGAGGAGTCGCGGTACAGGTCAAGCTCATCCCCTCGGCACGTTCCATGTCCATCAGGGCGAATGGTGAGGCATCGCCATGGTCGACTTCGCCTTCGAGCACCTCGACCTTGCAGGTGCCACAGAGACCATGCACACAGGCATGGGGCAGATACACACCAGCGCGAAGTGCCGCATCGAGAACGGTCTGATCCTCCCCTACCTCTATGGTCTCACCCGTAGGTTCGATCGTGACTTGGTGAGACATAGTTCTCAGCTGCCGCTGCCGCCAATGCCATCGAGGCCAGGCGTGACGAATCGGATGAGAGACTTGTGGCCCACGCCGTTGTCCTCGAGGCTGGCCTCAAGGTCGGGGATGAACGCCTCACCATCCAGTTGCCACACGACGGTGGACCAGTCGATCTGTTCCCATTCCGGATGAGCGCTGAACGCTACGGGCATGACTTCGCTCACCAGTGCGCCGAACGGCATCCCGGGCGGCAATGGAAATGCCATCGGTGCATCGATCATCAGGTGATGATCCCAACCAACGATAACCATCTGGTTGCCATGAAAGTTCTCGACACCATCTCTCGGCCGAGCGGGGTAGTCGCCAATTGCTGTTACTGCCATGTCTCGTTGCCTCTCACTCAACTGGCCTTGACTTGGCCGTCGCCGGCGCCGTCAAGCCCTTTCCACTTGTTCCAATTTGTCTCATCAGGGGAACCGGCATAGTCCATATTGTCGGCACCGAGATTGAACTTGTAATGCTCAAGCACTGCCGGCAATCCTTCGCCGCCGCAGTTGCCCTGGAAGATCTGCTGGGGTGGCATCCACGCCTGGCAGAACTTCTCTGGCTCGTCGGTGAAGATCTTCATGCACGGGTCGGAGCAGAAGTGGTACTTGTCGCCGCTGTACTCAGTCGTTCGATAGGCCACCAAGGTCGGGTCTTCGATCTCAGTGAAGCCCATCGGGATCTGACATGTCTGACACACAAGAGGGAGAGTCTGGGAGTAGTAACGATTGCCGGCCTCTTCCTGGTCGCGCCAGTACTCGAACCGAGGTCGGTAGTACTTGTCGAACGTATCGGGATACTTCTCCGACAGCCAGTTCATCTTGGCATCGTCTGGCACCCAGGTATGCATTGCGGCCGCCGCAGTATGGTTGTAGAGGATGCCCCAGACCTGATGGCTCAGATGGTCCTTCTCCTTGGCGCAGATCTCGGCGTATGAAGGGACTGTGATGCCATATCGAGCGAGGTCATTGAACAACGCCCCGCCGTTCTCCTCGAAGTACATCTCCCATGCTTCTTTCCAGGACATTGGGCTCTCGGGAAGCATGTAATCCATCATGGCGCTGACCAGGCTGAGCACCTTGTACCCACGCCACAGCCACTTGTCGATCCAGCGTTGCACGATCGGCACGTTGTCTTCATGCTGCTCCAGCATGAACTGCATCGCCTGCAATCCGAGCGTCATGTGACGGGCCTCGTCGGACTGGGCAGAGAACCCGAATGTCACCGTCGACATGTCGCCGTTGTAGGCGGCGCCGGACATGAACGGAACGAACAGCAGGTTGGTCAAGACGTACTCAAAGGAGAATCCGATCGCCACCATGAACTCGAATGGGCCGGCGCTGTTCGCATCATCGAAGAACGACTTTGGTACCGAGAGGTACCAGACCCGGTCGTGCCACCACGGAAACTCGTGGAAACCATCGAAGAACTTGTTGTACTGGCTCATTCCGTGAACCTGGGTTTGAACATGGCGCAACTCGTCAAGTGACTGCATCTGGCATGCCACGCGAGCGCCTTCCCCGGTGAAGTGACGACCCTGGCGGGCGAAACCGCGATGAGCCTGATATTCGAGCGGTGAAACACCCTGGAGAAACAACTTCAGAGCGTTGACATAACGGGCATCTGAGATATTCAAATGCCCGTTGCTCTGGGAAAAGGCGTCCATGATCGCGTAGAGCTTCTTCTCTTTCTCGCCCTGGTACTTCCAGTACGAGTCCATCGTCATCCGGAATGGGTCCTCCCACTCGTTCCAGTCATTGACCTTGATGCCTTCGTAACGGTCGTACGGGAACACCTTTTCCATCGGTTGATAGCTGGTCTCCCAGCCCAATCGTGTCATGTGCTTGTAACGATCGCGCATATTGATTCTGTTAGCCATGTCGATTCCTTACTCTCAGTCCTGCCAGAAAATTCTGAAATAGTCGTCGTCTTCGTCGACGTGTCCGCCAAACGAGATGAGGGTGAGCTGGATATCTTGCGGATCCCAGTCAGCTCCGATCTCGTTGCTGACCGTCTCTCGCTTGATGATGAGTTCTTGGTCAGCGGTGATGCGGATCATCGCCGGTTGATGGTCGAATTCGGCATTTGGGTTGTCTTTCCGGATGGCCTCAACGATGGGGCGTGCCTCGTCCACATCTTGAAGGGCCAGGAAAACTTTGCTCATCTTGCCTACCTCCTTACGCAGCCGCGCCGACTTTTGCGGCCCGGACTTCCAGGGTTCGGGTGACGTTGGCCATCACTTCGGAACCATTGTCGAATGCGGCGTCGGCGAGTGGAGCTACGGCCCGCTGTGCGGCCTCGAACCACTTCTTGTACCAGCCCTTAACCAGAGCAGCGTTGGCCGCGTTCTCCTCGACCGCGATGGCAATTTGGCTGTCGACCCACCGTGAGGCCTCTGTCTTCCAGTTGACGATGAACTCAGTGAGCATTGAGTACGTCGCCGCACCTGACTCATTGAGTTTCTGCTCCAGATGCTCGAAGAACAGCTCGTGCACGATGCCGTCCATCGCCAGGTTCTGGGCGACGAACAGCTCGAACCAGTCGTCGACGACAAGGCTGTCCTCGACCACCTTGCGGAGGCCCTGCCACACGTCCTTGTCGGTCCAGTCAGACAGCCCCGTATCGAGAATCGCTGGGTCGTTGTCAGACAATGCCAAGGCGATGCGGGTGATGTACTGGGCATTGCCCAGCCGATCCGAACCGTGCATTGCTGCCGCTGAGGTGATTGACGCTCCATAGCCCATCGCGCAGATTTGGTAGTTGTTCATGTTCGCTCCCCACTCGTAGTGGCGCAGCGGAACGATGAAGTCGACAATCGTCTCCTTGGCAGCAGCAGGCACCAGGGCCAGAAGGTTGCGCTTCTCTACGAACTCGAAATTCTTGTCAGCCGAAGCCTGCTGAGCAGCCCGCGCCATCGTGTAGTTGCCGTAGTAGAACTGACGGGGATCGAGGAACTTGTACCAATCCTCCATAGTGATCGCCGTACGAGTCGGGTCGTACAACTCCTTGTCAGGCTGCCAAGTCGGTCGGTAGTGAAAGTTGTCGACCGGCTGGAGGTCGAGAACGGCCTCTTGGTATCGGGTGGCGGGTCGGTCTTCCCCGAAGCGCCGCGCGATGTGGCTGTACGTATGTCGTATGGGCTTGACTTCTTTGGCCTTGATATCAATATGCATGAACTCTCCTCTTCGAGTGACTCACACTCGTTCTGTGTCAGGATCGGTTACTGGTCGGCTCCGGGTTGCCCATAGCGCCACTTCATCCGGTCGAAATCGACGCGGGCTGCTTCTTCTGGCGTGAGATGAGCAACCTGATTGTGAGCGCAGAAGTCTTGGAATGCCTGGAACGGCAGCACCAACTCGATGTACAACTCGGGCTCTCCGATGGAAAAATCGAATTTGATAAGGCTGTTGTTGTGAATGCCAGTTATTCGAACGAACCGCTTGCTGGGATCGAAGTCCGGCTCAGCCTCACCGATATCTTGCACGGCGGTGGGGCGTTCCATGTTCACAACACTCAGATAATCACTGCTGGCAACGATTGTCAAGCCGAACAGCACAAATCTTCCCATAATTTCGGACTCAAGTGCTAATTCGGGATACTTAAACTAAAAAACGATATTTTGCGAAACGATATTTCGCGAAGGATTAGCCAACTCAGGCTACGGAGCCACCGAGGTACACGCCGTGGAGTACCTCGGGGTTGTCAGCCAATTCGACGGCCTCACCAAGCCACGCCAGCTCTCCTCGGTCCATCACAGCTGCTCTACGAGAAATCGCTAGTGCGACAGTGGCGAACTGCTCGATCAACAACACGCCGACACCTCCCTTGGCAATCTCAGCCAGCACCGGTGCAAGTCGTGCGACGATTATTGGTGCAAGCCCAAGTGACAGTTCGTCGATCAAAAGGTATTTCGGATCGGACGCGAGCGCCTGAGCGATCGCCAGCATCTGCTGCTGCCCTCCCGATATCGCACCCGCCTGTTGTTCCGAGAGCCCCGCAAGCTCTGGGAAGACTTCGAAGACCTCATCGACGATTGCCGACTCACGGTGAGTCTCAAGTATCGCGGCAAGGATGTTGTCATGAACGGTCATGCTGCCCAACACCTTGTGGCCTTCAGGTACAGCAGCAAGCCCAGCTCTTCGCACTCGATTCGGACGAAGACCGTTGATCTTGGCTCCATCGAGCGTCACGGCTCCTCCGGAAACGGGGAGGCGACCCGCCAACGCCAGCACCAGGGAACTCTTGCCTGCACCGTTGGCACCGAGCAGTGCCGTTACCTCACCGGGGTTCACCTGCAGCGAAAACGACCGGACAACCTCTTTGTTGCCTCGGCGCACCGTAACGTCCTCAATGCTCAACATGTCTAAGCAGAAGTTCCCAGATATGTCTCCGCCACCCTTGGGTCGGCAAGGGTGGCAGATGTGGGGCCGTTGGCAACGAGTGTTCCGAAGTCAAGAGCCGTCGTCGTCTCGCAGACCGACGAGATGAGTTCGACATCATGATCGATCACAATGAGCCAGGCCCCGGAGTGGTCGGGCAGGTCGGTCAGGAGCTCGACCAGTCGGCTTCGTTCCGCTCCACTGACACCTGCGGCCGGCTCATCCATGAGAATCAAGCGAGGGGCACCGACCACGGCCCTGGCGATCTCCGTGAGTCGGCGATCAATCGTCGTGAGTTCGCCGACGAAGCGGTCGGGCTGGTTGAGGCCGACTATCGAACACGCTTCCGCAACCGAGCGCGACTCGTCGCCTCCGCAGTGATCGAGAGCGATCGCAACATTGTCGTAGGCGGTCAGGTCCTCAGCAAGCTGTTCGGTTTGGAACGTGCGCCGCAGTCCCCATCGTGCCCGATGACGAGGCGTCAGACTTCCCAGATCGTCACCGAATGCAAAGATCGATCCTCCATCGGGGGTGACGAACCCGCTCAGCGCGTTGAGGAGCGTCGTCTTGCCAGCTCCGTTTGGCCCGATGATTCCGTGAGTAGGGCTGTCAATACTCAATGTGAGCTCGTCTATCGGGCGTATCGAGCCGAATGAAATCGTCAGGTCTGTGATCGAGATCATTGGTCTGACTCCGAACTCTTTCGATTAGCCGCGATGAGACGCCCTACCTCGCCAACGATTCCGCGCGGCGCTGCAATGAGATTGAGGATCAATGCGAGACCGGCGATCATCGTGGCAATGTTTCCGTTGAGTCCAAGATCATCGAGCAATGCCGGGAATGCCTTGAAGATGATCACGCCAATGATCCACCCACTCCAGTGGTAGGCGCCACCAACGAGCACGAGACCGAAGAGTAAGAGCGAATCAATCGTCTGGAATGACGAGGGTCCGAGTTGTCCGAGTTGGCCTGCAAACATCGCACCTCCGATTCCCGCCAAGAACGCTGCCAGCGTGAACGCCCACGTCTTGTAGAACGTCACGTTGATGCCAGTCGCGTGAGCGGCGCCTTCACTCTGTGCGATCAGACGCCACGCACGCCCTGGCTTGGTCGAGTCGTGAAGCCAGACGAGCAGGAAACAGGCAACGGCAACAATCAACACAAGACGGAAGTACGCAGGATCGGTTGTCGCGATCGATGGACGGCTCATTCGTTCCAGATCGCCGGATGACTGGTAGCCGAGAAAGCCCGAACCGCCGTTGGGGAATCCTGCAGCAATGAAGATTTCGTGGAATCCGGCTGCCATCATCAGGGTCACCAACGCTAGATACAGCCCGCTGAGTCTTAGAGTCGGCAGGCTGATGGCAAGGCCGATGAGCGCTGTAATCGTGCCACTGGCTAACACGACAATCGGAAAGGGAAGGTGGAATGCAAACTCCAGGCGAAGCGCGACCCAGCCGCCGACACCGATCAACGCGACCTGAGTGAGGCTGGCCAGCCCGAGCCGGCTGTAGAGCAGGCCGATCCCAGCCGCCGCCATCGCGAAGACCAGTGTGGATGTCCACGTTGACAGCCAACGAGCTCCGAAGTAGTTGGGCACCCACCATGCCAACAACGTGATTACCGTTCCCAGGAGGAATACGTGCCGCCCCCGGCCAATGACCGAGGCGCGCGATGTCCGCGTTGCCTCCACGGACTCGGCGCTCACAGGATCGGTGCTCACGGACTCGCTAGTCACCGCTGAGATACCGCCAGAGACGGGAGAACGGTCTCGCGTTGACGCAACATCAAGAAGAGAATCGCAACCACGAAGGGAACCGCGCCGCGATATGCACTGACGGTCTCGAACGGAGCCAACAATGCCTCGGCAACGCCGATCGCGATCCCACCGATTGCCGCGCCGGCCAACGACGTCATCCGGCCGAGAATCGCCGCCGCGATCGCCGGTACGACCAGAAATGAGAGTGCGACAATCTCCAGCCGCACGAGGTCAGCGATCAACAGAGCGCTGACACCGGCGAGCGCACCAGAGATCCCCCAGGCGATGGCTCCAACGCGATCAATTCGGATGCCCAACATGTCGGAGAAGTCGGGGTCATCGGCCATCGCCCGCATGTGCAACCCTGACCTGGTGTGCTTGACATATTGCCCAACACCGATTGCCACGCCAATTGCGAGACCAAGCGCGATCACCTTCGTCACCACCACGCGCACCCCGAAGATCCAGAATCCGTACTCGCTGGTCGGAAGCCTGAGAGAGCGCGGGATATCAGGCCACAGCCATAGACCGAATCCAAGCACGAACAGCATGAACCCTACGGTCGAGATCGCCTTGGTCGCCAGGTCGCGGTCTGTCAGTTTCGGCGACACGATCATGCCGTAGGCGAGTGACAACAGCGTTGACACCACAATGCAGGCAACCCAGGCCAGCGGCTTTGGTACACCCGATTCGATCAAGTCCCATGCGGCGAGAGCGCCTACGGCGCCGATGGCGCCGTAGGCGAAGTTGAGTGTCGCTGTTGCCCGATAGAGCACAACCAAACCGACGCCGGACAATGCGTACACAGACCCCATTGCCATCCCCGTGACCAGGAATGGCCCTAGGTTGGGCACGAGAGACCCAGACGTTGTTCATGTGCGACACTCGGCGCTGTAAGGCGGCTACCCCTCGGCTGCATAGATCGGGTCAAGGTCCGGATCTTCGACGTCGAAGCAGTCCTTGACCGTCTCCCAGCCGATTCCCTCGGAAACAAGCTGCACCATTCGACCGGCATGATTTGGGTTGTGGAGTTCAGCTTCGCCGAAGTACCACGGATCACACAGAATGTCGGTCTTGAAGTCTGACACGCCGATCAGCGCGGTCGTGACACTGTCCCGATCAATCGCCTGTGCATCGAGGGTGAGCATCGTGTCCACGAAGATCTTGGCCGCAACGAATCCAGCTTGCGAGAAGCTGTCACGAGGATCGCCTGAGCTGCCGAACTCATCCATCAGTTGCACCCATGCCTGATTGTCGGCACCGTCGCTGTCAAGCGGGGCCAACTCGATTTGAGCCCAGTACCGGTCTACCCAATATGGCCCGACAGCCTCGGGAAATGCGAGGTCGTATGCCGACGTCGCGCCATACCATGGCCGATCGTCTTGCTGCTGTTCAGCAATATTGAGGTAAGCAATCATTGCGGGTGCCGGATCGATGGTCACCGCAGCGTCTGGGTCGGATTCGATGGCCTGCAGGACAACGGTCTCGAGGTCACTGCCATCGGGCGCCGACAGGAACGTGCCGACCTCTACACCGTTCGCCTCGCCCCAAGCCACCAGACCGTCGCATACCCAGGCACCGAAGTTCGGAATGGCGTTAGCGAGGCACGCCAGGGTTTCCATCTCTGGATCCCGTTCCAGGGCGTACTGCGCGGCACCGATACCGCTCAGTCGTGGACCTTGGTTTGTCGGGGCAATGTTGCGACTGTAGAAACATTCCCGAGGTACTCCGACGCCAGCGACGACCACGACATTGTTGTCTTCGTAGTACTGAGCGTTCGCTCCACACTCGACGAAGCTCGTGCTGGCGATCATCGCAACAACGCCGTCATCCTCCACGAGGCCCTTGGCCGCACTCGCGGCAATTTCGGGGTCCCAGGCGTCGTCTTCGACGATGTAGGCGATTGGTCGGCCATCGATGCCACCGTTCGCATTGACACAAGAAAAGTATGCTGCCGCAGACTTGGATGCCGAACTGAAGTCCGCCGGTCCTGTCGCCCCGACGATCGCACCGACGGCAATCGGGTCACCGGTTGCCTCCTCGCCCGAGGCTTGTCCACACGGCGAGTCGCCACTGGGCGCGGGCGCATCTGTTGCTGGCGATT
>JAADHX010000082.1 GCA_013151655.1 Actinomycetota bacterium | reverse complement strand
TCGTCGACATCCGAATGCCCGAGCTGGATGGGCTTGAGGTGACGCGTCAACTGGCGGGCCCTGGGGTGGCAGACCCCCTCGCAGTCGTAATCATCACCACGTTCGACCTCGACGAATACGTAACCGAAGCTCTTCGTTCGGGAGCCCGAGGGTTCCTCGTCAAGGACGTCTCGGCCGAACTCGTCGTCCAAGCCGTGCGATCGGCAGCCGATGGCGATGCGCTCATATCACCGTCGACCACCGCACGACTGCTTGACCATTTCGCCGGCCGTTCCGACACGACGCCGCCCGCTCAGCCGATCGAGCCACTAACCGACCGCGAAGAAGAGATCACCCTGGGCATCGGGCGGGGCCTGACCAACGCCGAATTGGCAGCGACGCTTCACGTCTCGCTGAGCACGATTAAGACCCACGTCAACACCGTCATGCGCAAGGTCGGATCTCGTAATCGAGTGCAACTGGCCATCTGGGCCTACGAGACCGGCCGACTCCCAGCCGCGGACTGACGCACTCCACCCCGCCAAAATCCAAGACCTCCACCGTCAGCGGCAAACGGCTGCGGGCGCGCGTTTCCCGCTGCCAGGAGTGGTCTTTCGGGGTATCGCTCGAACGAAGTGAGACCAAACCCCGGTTAGCGGCCGAAGGCCGCGACGGGCTACCGTCGACGGCATGGAACCTGTGCGGTATGTCGACTTACTCAATCAGCGGTACAAACAACTTGGGTTCCCCGAGTACAAGTGGACGGTGAACGAGGACGCTCCGCTCACGCCGCTCATCAAACCGCTCGACGAGTGCAGGGTCTCGATGCTCACCTCCGGTGGAGTATCTCATTGCAGCCTCGAACCATGGGACGCATTCGCTCGAAACGACTTTCGGCTCGACACGGTCGACCCAATGGCCACCGCACAAGACTTTGAGGTCAACGACAGCTACTACGACACAACCGACGCCAACGTCGACCTTAACTGCGTATTCCCAATCGACCGGCTTCGAGAACTTGATGAACAGGGCGTCATAGGGTCCGTCGCACCGCGGCTCTGGTCCGGGTTTATGGGTCGTATCTACAAACGCACCGAGGTACGAGAAGTTCAGGCTCCGGCGCTAGCCGCCGAGCTACACGACGACGATGTCGATCTTTTCCTGCTGGTGCCCGCCTGACCTCTCGACCACCAGACCGTGGGTTTGGTCGCAAGGGTTATTGAAGAGTCGGGAATTCCGACGATGTTGGTGTCGACAGGTCTTGATCTCACCAGGCTGGTGAAGCCGCCGCGGTCGTTGTTCGTCAACTTCCCTATGGGTAACCCGTTCGGGCCTCCAGGCAGCGCCGACTATCAGCGGCGAATTCTCACCGTGGCCCTTGAGCTCACATCCACAATGAACACACCGGGCGACATAACCGAACTAAGAGACGCCTGGCCTGCCGACTTCCAAGACAAGGTCGAAGCCAGTCTGCTGATGGGATAGGACATGACACAAATCACCGTTCGTCGAATGGCTTTCGAGTGGCCAGACGACCTTCCGATACTCCCTAACCCCGACGACGTCGGGCAGTCATGCGAGCTTGTGGCTCTATCGTTCACGCTGCCGTACCTTGAGCCATACCTCATCAGAACTATGCGGGTAGCGGGTAAAGAGGACATCTCGCCCGAACTGGCCGAAGACCTGTCGGCGTTCTCAAAGCAGGAAGCCCAGCACCACCTGAACCACTCGCGCATCAACAACCTCGTCCGCGCGAAGCTGCCACCCGAAACCGCGCTCGCGGTGCGGGCCCTGGAAGACAAACTCGAAGCCGACTACCAGCGCTACACAGAAACCAAGAGCCTGAAGTTCAATCTTGCTTACGCCGAAGGGTTCGAGGCAATGACGTTGGCATTGGCGCTGTCGTTGCTTGCTGCACCTCCAAAAGGGACCGACGAAAGTTGGGCGAACTTGCTTGTCTGGCACCTGGCCGAAGAGGTCGAACACCGCACCGTCACCTTCGATGCCTACGACAAGATCTACGGTGGCTACATCTACCGACTCTTCGCCGCGGTGCGATCACAGCGTCACTATCTCTCATACATCGTGAACTTGTCGGTTGTGCTTGAAACCAAAAACAATCAGCCGATCTCGTGTGATCCTCGACATGCTCAAGCGCCATCGCCGACTCGGGACGCTAGTCCGGTACGCCAAGACGCTGTCTCCTCGTTACGACCCAGCCAAGATCGACATGCCCAAAGAGGTTGTGGATCTGCTGGCCATGTATGACCAACTAGCGACTTGAACAGACGGTCAAGCGGCTCGCCACCGCGAAACTAGGGTCGAGGCCATGACCGACCACAATGGGCCTCCCCTTGACGATCACCAATACACCGTTAGTGGCCTGGCGGCCTATGAGTCGGTGTACGGCACCGACTTCGTTAGCCCTGGTGGCGAACGAACAACACGAGAGATTCTGGCCACTCTCGATCTGACAGACCAGACCTCGGTTCTCGACGTCGGGTGTGGTCTCGGCGGAGCCGCGTTCATGATGGCCAGAGAATTTGGGAGCTCGGTAGTCGCCATCGACCTCTCGCAGAACATGGCGACCGAGGCTGCCATTCGGGCCGAGAACTACGAGCTCGATCAGCTGGTCGACGTGGTGCACGCCGACATCATGACCCTCGATGGCCACGAGACGTTCGATGTCATCCATAGCCGCGAGGTGTTCTTGCACATCCGCGACAAAGCCGCTCTGCATCACCAACTCATGTCGATGTTGACGCCTGGCGGTGTACTCATGTTTACCGACTACTGCCGCGGACCCCAAGCGCCCAGCGAGTCCTTCGCGGCCTACATGACCGACTTCGGGTACAACTTGTGCCCCGTCGATCACATCGGACAGCTCCTCGTCGATACCGGCTACGAGCAGGTAGAAGCCACCGATCGGACCGACGAGTTCATCGCCATCCACCAGCGCGAGCTCGAGGAGCTTTCGACAGTCGACCTAGCTGGGCCGAAGATCGCAGAACTCAAAGAAGGCTGGCAGGCCAAGATCGAGCGCGCCGAATCGGGCGAGCAACGCTGGGGTTGGTTCCGAGCAGTAAAGCCGCACG
>JAADHX010000062.1 GCA_013151655.1 Actinomycetota bacterium | reverse complement strand
TGCGCTGGCGTCACCAGATCTGCGCCTGGCACGCGTCGGGCGTTTCGAACGGACCTACCGAAGCAATCAACAACCTCATCAAACGCGTCAAGCGGGTCGCGTTCGGGATCGTTAACCATCGCAACTGGCGGATCCGCGCGCTGCTCTACACCGGCAAACCCAACTGGGACCTACTCCCCACCATCAAACCCCGCTGAAACCGGAAGAGCCCCCAAATCGCGTGGATAACTACTGGCTGGGATCCCAACAATGCCTAGACGCCCTCCGGGTTTGAGAAGCGACACAAACCGTCGCAGGCCTTGTGCCGCGCCGAAGTGGTGAACCGCTGCCACCGAGACAATCAGATCGAAACACTCCTGGTCGAATGGATGAGTAAGGACGTCTCCTTGTTCGTAGGTCACGTTGGCCGCATTCGTAGATGCGCGGGCCTCATCGATACTGGGCCCGTGAAGGTCAACTCCAACGACGTTTTCGGCCAGCGGAGCGAGCTGTCTTGTCAGCAGGCCGGTGCCACAACCTACGTCGAGGGCACGTTTGGCTGGGGTGAGCGCAAGCAATAGCGGGTGATAGTGCGTGTTGCGGTTCCACGGACCGTGGTTCTCCATCCACGCGAGACTAGATGTCTTCGAAGTTCTGCTCGGAGCGTCCTGGTTGGGAACCACAGGGATGGCCCGCACTCAAACTATGGTGCAACTGACCGACCGTCTGATCGACGAACTCGACCGCGAGGCCGCACGGCTTGGCGCATCTCGTTCAGCCGTTATTCGTGCTGCGATTTCGGCCTATCTTGCGGAGCAATCTCAGGCTACGGACGTGCGGCGCTACGTCGAGGGCTATCGTGCGAAACCCCCTGGGCTCCCTGACGAGTGGGGCGACCTCGAATCGGGAGCCGACTCACAGGGCCGCGAAACCGCTCTGCGCTTAGACGCCGAAGACCGAGCGGCTGGTCTCGAGTGGTAGCGCGTGGCGAAATTTGGTGGCTTGAAGAGCCCGATGCTCGTCGTCGACCATACCTAATCCTGACCCGCGACGAGGGTGTGTCCGTACTCAACCAGCTCCTCGCGGTTCCCGCTACGAGGACGATCCGTGACATTCCGACCGAGGTACTGCTTGGATCGTCCGATGGCATGCCAGTCGAGTGCGTGCTCAGCCTCGACAATCTCCGGCTTGTCCGCAAGAGCCGCCTCACTAGACGCATCACTACAGTCAGCGACTCTAAGCTGCGTGAGGTGTGCGAGGCCCTGGGCTTCGCGACTGCCTGCTAATCGCCAGATCGCGGTGAGGGTAATAGGCGATGGAGCCACCAGGTTGCGGACTTCGAGCCCAAGATGGCCCAACGGATTGAGGCAGACGACGTTCCCGTCGGCGTGCTCGAGTCTCGGATGCAGCCGCGCGTGTGTACGTGACGACTTCGCAATCGCGTTCTGGAAGTGCTGCGAGCCCTTACCTGCCGCCGACATCACGCCGGTCGAGTCGACGTCTGCGGCTGATCGTCGCCGTCACTGGCTGACTATTTGGCTTCCCGACTCCGTCGCGGCGGGAGCATGTGCTGCTTGGGCGACGATGGCTCCAAACCCCGACGGCGTCGGCAACAGTCCACAGATGATCGAACGTGTTACTTGGTCGGCGCACATTTCTGGCGTCAGGTCGGATTCGACCGAGTACCACCGGGCGATGCTCTCGACCATTCCAAACGCTGTTTGGGTGGCCAGTTCGGTCTGGGGAACGTCGAACGCGCCCGACCGGGCGGCTGCGGCGATCATCCGTTGATATATGTCGACTACGGCCTCGCGTTCGTTCTCGAGGGCAGGGCCGACCACCGCAGCGACGTCAGGTTGTAGGGCGATGCTGGTGACGTTGAGCTCGTCTCGACAGATAGCGAGGCAGTCGGAATGTACGAACCGGTAGAACTGAACCTCGGCGGGTAGGCCGCTGGCCTCGAGCACCGTAGCGTGAGCAAACGCTGGTCTGAGCGACTTGCTGACTAACGCGACGAGCATGTCCTGCTTGCGAGGGAAGTAGTGGGGGAGCGACCCTTGTCGAAGACCTGCCGTTGCCGCGATCTCCCGGGTTGATGTGCCGTTGTAGCCCTTGGCTACAAAGAGGGCGGCCGCAGCTTTCAAGATCTCGGAGGCTACGTCGCCAGAGCGAACCGCTCCGTTAGCGCGCGGGCGACCGACCTGGCGATCCTGGCTCACGATCGACTGCTGATGTAGTTGTCGGATAGTTCGCGCAACCGGTCTCGGCCGAAGCTGAGGTCGTGTCCGCCGTGCACAACCTCGACTGGCATGTCCCGAAGGCGCTGCATGGTTGCTAGGTATGACTCGACGTTGGAGCCAGGAAGCTGATCGAGCAAAGGCCCGTCGTAGACGGCGTCAACGGAGAACAACACGCCAGTCGACTCGTCCCAGAGGCCGATGCTCCAGGGGGAGTGACCGGGCACGTGAAGCACCTCGAACGTGCGGTCGCCAAGGTCGATGACATCGCCCTCGTTCAGGGTCGATGTTGCTGTGGTGGTGTCTGGTTGGAACTCGCGGGGATCATATCCAGCGTGAGGGATTGAACTCCATTCGGCTGGATCGAGATCGGTAGTGAACACCCATGCCTGTGTCGACGAGAAGGTCGCGGTCGCGTCCCCGTACGTGCCAGACGTTGCAGCGAAGAAGCTCACTGACGTGGGGTTCGATCAGTGATGGTGTCCTCGATGCGTTCGATTTGCCGCCACTGTTTGGCGATGGGTAGTGCGTTACTGCTCACGAAGGTGCCCCGTCTGGATGGATCTAGTGGAGGTTAAGCACTTCTTCGGCGGCTCGCTCCCCTGCGAGAACGGCGCCTTCCATTTGGCCAGGAAACGCGGTCGCGGTCTCGGTACCCGCCCAGTGAATTCGGCCAACTGGTTTCCGGAGCGCTGGACCGTACGATGTCCAGGCCGCTGGACCCAGAACCGTCACACAACCTCTCGATAGGTCGTCCTCGGCCCAGTCGTGTTCGTGATAGCCCGTGTAGGAAAGGGCCTCTTCGCCGTAGGCATCGGCAATGAGTTCGACGACACGCTGCTCGCGTTCATCGGCAGGCAGATCCAATGTGAGTTTGCTAGCCCCGCGGTCGTTGATGAAGCCGATCAGTACGCCCCAGCGATTGTGCCCTGGCGTGGAGTCGATGAGGATGCTCACGGCATCGTCGTCGCAGAGCAGCAGACCCGATAGGTCGTCATCGCGCCAGAATGGTCGTTCGAACGTGACGCTAAACTTGATGTCGCGGCCCGAAAGATGTGTGCGTTGAGTGAGCAGGTTTCGCATTGCTGGCAGAGGCGGGTCGTAACGAAGGCACGCGGTTAGCGCCGGCGGCATCGCCACGATCACCGCGTGGGCTGCAACTGAGAAGCCATCACCTCTCACCTGCACCGCGTCGACAGTCTGATCGATAGCATGAACCGTGCTGTTGAGACGGGCGTTAGAGCCGAGCTCGGCCGCGATCGCGTCGGCGATGCGCTGCGCGCCGCGATCGAACACATGGGTGTCATGGGCATCTTCGGTGCCAATGGTAAATAGCGTGCTGAACCCGCCGTTGGCTCGGGTGTAGAACAACGCGTGGAGTAGCGAGATGTCCTCCGGCATCGACATGTAACCCATGATTGCGCCACTTGCGGCCTCGACCATATCTGGGGTTAGCCGCTCGCTAAGCCAGCTGAAGAGTGTCTGGCTATCCCACTCGTGAGCCTTCGCTGCCTCCCACGGCGCGTCAAGTGGGACTGTTTCGGCCATTGCTTCGAACTCGACGATCATCGACGTGAGACCGGGGGTAGTTAGGTGTTTAGGGTCGACCTTGATGGCTTCGCCGCCCTGGTAATAAATAGCAACGCCAGGCCGAGCGGTCGAGAACATCGAAAGGCCGAACTCCTTGCCGAGCGACCACATTCGGCTTTGCTGTTCGCTGATGAACTGGCCCCCGAACAGAACCGTTGGAGCACCTTCGGACTCTTGGTCCCACACTCGCCCGCCAACGCGATCTCGTGCTTCGAGCACCAATACGTCTCGGCCCGCCTTGGCCAGTCTGCGAGCCGCGGCTAGGCCCGAGAATCCAGCGCCGATGACAACTACGTCGGTGGTCAACTCTTCGGTCACGTGAGGTCCTCTTGGTCAGGCTTCGAGATCGTCGAGCACGAGTTGGTTGAGCCGGTAGTGGCCAAAATCCCAGAAGGGCGCGTAGAAGTGGCGTCCTGCAAGCGGTGAGGTTCGTGATCTCTGAACCGATTCCAGAACCGTGGCATCTTCGATCAGTGTCTCTTCGAGGGCGGCCGCCATCGCGAGCATTGAACCGAACGCTTCTGGCCCGCCCGATGCTTCGCCCATGCGAAAAGTGCCAATCATCCCGGTCTTGTCGACTGCGAGCGGCGCCAAGATGTTTAGGCTCGTGAACTGCGGGTGAAGCACGATTGACAGGTTCGGATAGACCTGAACGAAGTAGCCAGTCGGTGGACGAACGTCTGGGTCGGCACCGACATGGGGAACCGAGTCGTCGATTCCGTAGGTGTCTGGCACGTCGTCCTCTTCGTAGCCGAAGGCAATCAGTGCACCATCGATGAGCCACTCGAATTTGGGATCTCGGTCGTCGCCGACTCTCGGGACGTCGGGCGACTGGCGATACAACTCGTGGGTGTGACCCTCGTGGAGAATATTGAGGCAGTCGTTCTCGACGATGCTTTTCCAGTTAGCTCGTGTGACGCCGGCTTCGCCGACGTCGATGATCCAGGGGTCGCCGTTTCTGTCACGGCTAACACTGAGCTGGTCGAGGTCATAGTGAGGCGACAGGCACTTGAGCGGCTCGATGAACTCTTGAAAGGGCCCCGCTTGGCCGGAGACATTGATGAACACGACGCCGCCATAAGTGCCGCTGCTCACTTCCACAAGGTTTCTGGCACGTGATGGAACTGCGGCGACGTCGCTGTCTGAGGCACCGTCCCAGTAGGGCGTGGCGATGAGTTGGCCGGCTAAGTCGTAGCGCCACCCGTGATAACCGACTCGTAGATAGTCGAGGCCCTTGACTTGCTGCATCACCACTTCGCAGCCGTCGTAGGCACAAATGTTGTGGAAAACCCGAATTACCTGGTCGATGCCGCGAACAGCGAATAGAGGAATACCGAAGTCGGAGAACGGAATCGCGTCGCCAACTTTGGGGATCTGATCCTCGAATACCATCGCAGCCCACCGCTGGCAGAATACCTTGTCGAGTTCGAGAGCGAAGAAGCTGCTGTTGGTGTACGCCTCGGCCGGGAACGTCGTGGCTTCAGCGATCGGGGCTCGGATCGCGGCGCGATCAGCGGCCGACATTGTTTGTTCGAGGATCGTCATGTAGACAGTCTAGGCTAATTCGGGCGCTCGACCGAATTAGCCTGACCGTAGGCAGTCGATCCCGCGTCGTTGGCTCTACACCCGAAGCTGTGCCTAGAAACGCGGTCAGGACCGCGGCTTTAGGCACAGGTTGAGCGAATTAGCCGCGGGTGGGGTCGGTGGCGTCGAAGTAGTCGAGTCCAAGCAGGATGCGAGGCGACAACATGGCCATCATCACTGCTGTCCACAACGCTAACTCCGGACCGAGGTTGACACCCCACGCAGGGTTGAGCCCGGTCACCCAGCCGAGCCATGCGACGGTCAGCCCACAGAAGAAACCGATGATCACCGCGGGCTGACGGTTTCGACCCATCAAAAACGCGGCCAGGAAACCGAGCACAGTGGCGGCGAAGATCCACGGTGCGAACGCCAACGTGAGGGCCATCACAGCAGGTATACCCGTGCCGCCTCGTAGTCGGTTCCAGATCGGCGCGATCTGGCCGAGAACCGCTGCGGCACCCGTCCACAGCGCGACTGACTGCCACACCGGAATAACTTGGTTCGAAAGAGCGCCAAATGTTGACGACGGGTTGAAGCCACCGTCGGCGCCAGGCGCGATCTCGCCGATAAAGTTCCACGCAGCGACGGCAAGCATCAGCGGCACCACGGCCTCGATGATGACGAACAACTCGTCGCCTCGACGATCAGGTCGATCTTGGGTTTCGACGAGGTCGTCGTCGTTGACCATACCGAAGCGTGATGCCGCCGCACGCCACGGTATGGCGCCGACGAAGTAGCTAAGCCCGACCATCGGACCCGACAAGATTGCGATCGTCTCAACCGATACTGCTGCGATCATGGGTGCTCCGTCTGTGTTCCCACTAGTCGAGACTGGCCAGAAACTCGACGACCTCTTGGCGGTGTCTGGTGCGTTTCATAGGCGGCAGGGCATTAACAAGGTCCCATCGATAGCCGGCCTTACCCAAGCGCTGGTCGAGCACCGCCACGACACCTCGATCGTCAGCTGTGCGGATCAGTCGACCAGCACCCTGGGCAAGCATGGTTGCGGTGCGGGGTAGGTCGATCGTTCTGAAGGCGTTGGCGCCGGCACGCTCGCGTCTGGCCTCCAACAAAGGTTCGTCGGGCCGGGGAAAAGGCAGGCGGTCGATGCTTACAAGGCGAAGAGTTCGCCCCGGAATATCGACGCCTTGCCAGAAACCCATCGTGGCGCACAGCACCGAAGACTCGTCGTTCATGAACTCCCGAATTAGAGCAGGCTTGGGAAGCTCGCGTTGGGTGAGAACTCGATAATCGACCCGTCTGTCGAGCTGTTCCGACACGTGGTCCATCGCTCGCCAACTTGTGAACAGGGCCAGTGTCCGCCCGCCGGCAGCGTTGACAAGCTCGACCAGCTCATCGCTGATGGCATCGAGCCAATCGGCCGACTTCGGGCTTGGTAGCGAAACAGCGCAGTAAAGCAGCGCTTGTGTTTGGTAGTCGAAAGGGCTGCCAACGTCGATGCGGTCGTACTCGGCGTCGAACAGACCTAGGCGCTCGGGAAGCTCGGCGTCGAGGGTGGCGCTGGTGAGTATTGCTGTGCGGTCGCCATCCCACAGGTTCTCTCTCAAGAACCCGGCTACGTCGATTGGCGCCATCCTCATCGACGGATGTCGGCCTGGCCCCTCGACCCACACTACGTGGCTGTCTGGCAGATCCATCAGCAGGTTGAGGTCGGCGGCGAGGTGCCCGGCTTGGATAAGGACCCGTTGTTTGACTGGACCCTCATCGCTGTTGTCGTCGACCTCTCGAGCGGCATTGACTACTTCGTTTACCCGATTGACAGCGACGTTGAGGACGTTTTGCAGCTCCTCATCGAATGAACGCAAACGGTCACCCACTCGCTGGCCCAAGATGTCGCCCAACTGGCCGCCGATGTCGCTGAGCTCGGTGGCCAGGCTGGCCTCGATGATCGACCTTGCGTTCCTGGCCAGGGACGCAAATCGGCCTGGGCCGAAGTCGAGCCCAGCAGCCGACGACAGAACATCCTCGAGCTGATGGGCCTCGTCGATAACGACGACGTCGTGTTCAGGCAGGATCGAACCATTGGTCGCGAGGTTAAGTCCGTACAGGTGAAGGTTGACCACCACGACCGATGCCGCGTGCGCCGCTCGCCTCGCATCTTCTGAAAAACAGGTTGCGCCTGAAGGGCATTTGACTGCACCAGGGCACTCCATTGGCCCAACCGAAACCGAACCCCACACTCGTGACTGCGGTTCGAAGTCGAGCTCGGCCCGATCGCCGGTCTTGGTTTCGGCCGACCACTGAACGATCTTGCGTATCTCAAGCGCCGATCCGCCAACACGACTGCCATCGTCGAACTCGAGTTGATCACCGTCGCGCTGCATTTCGGCCATGCGCTGTTTACACAGGTAGTTCGAGCGGCCCTTGAGAATTGACCAGACGAACGGTTCAGCGACATGTTCGTCGAGGAAAGGTAGATCCTTGTTAGCCAGTTGATCTTGCAGTGCTTTGGTGGCGGTAGCGATGACCACCGTCTGACCAGACTGAATGGCTGGGACAAGATATGCGAGCGACTTGCCCGTACCGGTTCCGGCCTGAGCTATGAGGTGGTTGCCGCCGTCGATGGCACCGGCAACAGCGACGGCCATGTCGCGTTGGCCTTCACGGACCTCGCCGGCCGCTAACTGGTCGACCATGGCCCCAAGAGCCTTCTCGGTGCGCTTGGCCAGAGCAGGGTCGGTGTGAGTCATCGGCAGCGACGGTAGCGCTGATCTAACCAGATGTTTCGCTGTTGATCATTCTTCGATCACATTCGGTGTTCAACGTGGGTCCCCATGAAGAACTCCCGTTTCTCGGTCGCTATGTTTCGTGTCGGCTTTGGTGCCGTCACCTTGGCCATGCTGATGGCCGGATCTTGGGTGGATAGCAGCCCTCTCGCGGGCGCGGCCACCAGCACTGTCTCAGAAGGTGCCGACCCGTTCGGCTGGGAAGCAGGCTCGCTTGGCGCAGTTTTGTCGGATCAGGCCAGGCCGGTAGTCGACTCCGACCTCCCCGATCCGTTTCTGCTGAACGATGGACCAAACGCCTACATATATGGAACCAACATTGCATCAGACTCAGGGTGGCTCAACGTGCCGGTCACGTATCGACTTGCCGATGGCAGTTCTGTTGTTATCGACGCGATGCCAGACGTCTCGTCTTGGAGCCTTGAAGGGTTCGTGTGGGCGCCTTCGGTTCTTGCCGTAGCGGATGGTTACGTGATGTATGTGACTACCCACGATCCGACAACCGGGCGACAGTGCATTTCGATGTCGACATCGACCTCGCCGATAGGTCCGTTCGTCGACCACTCTGAAACGCCGTTCGTGTGCCAGGACGATTTAGGCGGCACGATCGATGCCAGCCCGTTCGTCGATGCAGATGGCAACAACTGGCTGTTGTACAAGAACGATGGCAACTGCTGCGGCATCAAGACAACAATCTGGAGCCAACAACTAAGTGATGATGGAACGAGACTCGTCGGCGAGTCGAATGCTCTGCTCTCGGCTACCAGTGGTTGGGAGGGCTGGCTGATCGAAGGTCCGTCGATGGTGGTCAACGGCGACACGTTCACCCTGTTCTACTCGGCTAACCGCTGGGATACCGACGAGTACGCGATTGGGTATGCGACCTGCGTTGGACCAGTTGGCCCGTGTGAGCGCCAGATCGATGAGCCTTGGGTCGAGTCCGGAGGCGGTGTGGCCGGGCCGGGCGGTCAGGAGTTCATTGCTCTGCCTCTCGCCGACGTGTACCTGATGGTGATGCACGGCTGGGATGACGACGCGGTCGGCTATGGCGTTGGCGGCAAACGGTCGACCTACCTGCGGCTAGTCCGCATGACCGACGAGGGTCCGGTGCTCGTCCAACGTTGAGGTACCGCCGCTCGGGGTCTAGGAGCGATAGCGTCAGAACCGATGGATTTATGTGGTGTCGATCTCGAACGTGTACCCCGACACGTGGCTCTTGTCATGGACGGCAACGGGCGGTGGGCAACTCGTCAGGGCCTAAAGCGTACCGAAGGCCATGCGGCCGGCGAGTTGGCGCTTTGGGATGTGGTTTACGGAGCACTCGATCTTGGTATCGAGTGGATCACGGTCTACGCGTTCAGCACCGAAAACTGGAAACGCAGCGCCGACGAGGTCAAGTACCTCATGAACTTCAACGAGCGCTTGCTGTTGGAGCGCACCGAAGAACTCAACGGACTTGGTGTACGCATCAAATTCGCAGGCCGGCGCAACTGGCGGGTTCCGAAACGGGTCATTAGGCGTCAGGACGAATCGATCGAACTTACAAAGGACAATCGTCGGATGACGCTGACGATGGCCTTCAACTACGGCGGGCGAGCCGAGATAATCGATGCGGTTAAGGCGATGGTGGCCGATGGTGTCGAAGTCGACAAAATCACTGAGAAGCGGCTTCGTGGGTACTTCTACGACCCTGACATGCCAGACCCCGACGTCATGGTTCGAACCTCGGGCGAGTTCCGCATCTCGAACTTCTTGCTGTGGGAAATTGCCTATAGCGAGCTCATCTTTGTCGACACCTTGTGGCCAGATTTCCGTCGCGAGGACTTACGCGACGCCGTTATCGAGTACCAAGGACGAGAGCGCCGCTTTGGCGGAGTGCGCGACGACTGAACCATGGCTCTGTACCGCGAACGCGGCGTGGTTCTGCGCACCTACAAACTTGGCGAAGCCGACCGCATCGTTTCGATTCTCACCCAGGGCCGGGGCAAGGTACGGGCGGTGGCCAAGGGTGTGCGCAAGACGAAGAGTCGTTTCGGCGGTCGCCTCGAACCCACCAGCCATGTCGAGCTTCAGCTCTACGAGGGCCGCGAACTCGACATCGTTACCCAGGCCGAATCGATCGATGCACACCGGCACATTCGCGAAGACCTCGATCGGCTGTCGAAGGCCATCGTGCTTCTCGAGGCCATCGACCAACTTGCCCAGGAACGACAACCGGCGCCGCAGCTCTATCGGATGTTGGTTGGCGGGCTTAGCACCCTTAACCAGGCAGACTCGGCGTTGCTGATCCCGGCGTTCTTGCTGAAACTTCTGGCCATGGAAGGTTTCGGACCGCAACTCGATGGTTGTGTTGTTGGCGGACCGCAGGACGACGGCGTCGATCTCGTGTCGTTTGACCTCGACCGCAATGGCGCGGTGTGTCTCGATCATCGGCGAGGTGTGCCGATTCGCGAAGAGAGTCTGTCGGTTATGCGGGCGGTGCTTGGTGGCGGGCTGTCCACTGTGCTTGAGGTGTCCGCGGGGCCGGTCACCCACGAGGTCGATAATCTTGTGGGCCATATGTGGGAGCACCACATCGAGCGACGTCTCCGCAGCGCCCATGTTCTGGATCGGGCCTAGCTGACTTCAGCAGTCTCGATGATGGCGTCAACAAGTTCTGCAACCGTCACCTGACCTGCATCGCTCGGCAACGGTTCGATAATCGAGTTCACCAGATGGGTATCAGTCAGGCAGCCGACAAAGAGTCCCTGAACTCTCACTAGGAAGCCACCAGGAACGGACGACGATTCTGAAAGGAACGCGACGTAACCGACGTCTCTTGTACCGATTGGGGTTAGAAGTGGATCGCGGTTGGTTATGTCTGCCCACCAGCTGGCGTACGAAAACGCTGTCATCGCCGACGCGTCAACCTGGTCTCGTTGAGCGAGAATCCGTGCATCGCCCGTGGAGATCACTGTGACGGTTTCCCCACCTGACCCGTCGTCGGCGGCAACTCTCGCAATATTGTCGACCGTTCCAGTTACGACGAGGTCGGAACTTTGCACCAGGTCTGCTAGATCAGCCGCTGGGTTGTAGTCGTAGGTCGGAATTCCGGAGTGCAAGAGGCTAACTATCTCACGGCGATCGGCGCCACAAGACAGCACTTGGGCCGGGGCAGGGCTAGTTGAGCCACACGATGAGAGCAGCACTACTACGGCAAGCAGCGATGCCCATGAGACTCGGTCGTACCGAAACCCTTTGGATTCTTTGCGGCCATCGTCTCGGCACCGTTGGTTCACCTGGACATCTCCACTGCTAGGTGTCGCTGAACGTTACCAACGACCGCAGTTGTCACGAACTCGCAGGGAGTAATTTGCGCATGAGTGATACTGGAGGTGTCACGAACTCGCAGGGAGACACTGTGATTGTCACTATCAACAATGGAAACGTTCTCGATACCGAGTCGATGGAACTGGTCGGCGAGCGTGAGAGGGGCCCGTTTGTTGGTCCAGTTGTTATGAGAGCTGTGGCTGTTTCGCGAGTGTATCAGTCGTACTGGTGTTCGATTGGTTGTTGTGTTGCCATTGGGCGGCGAACTCGGTTGGTGTGAGGTCGCCATGAGCGGAGTGGGGTCGGTTCAGGTTGTAGTCCTGGCGCCAGTCCTCGATGAGGACTTGGGCTTCGAGCAGCGAATCGAAGTGCCACAGGTTGAGTAGCTCGTCTCGCATGCGTCCGTTGAACGATTCGATCCAGGCGTTCTGCCAAGGGCTGCCTGGGTCGATGAACACGGCATCGACGTGGTTGAACTTGCACCAGTCGGCGATCGCGTAAGCGACGAACTCGGGGCCGTTATCGAACCGGACGAACGCCGGGGGTCCGCCACGCTCGACACAGAGCCGGTCGAGGATCGCGACGACATGATCGGCGTCGATGCTGCGGTGGGTTTCGGTGGCGAGTGCTTCACGAGTGAACTCGTCAATCACGTTGAACAGTTTCAGGGTGCGTCCGTCAACGGTGGTATCGAACTGGAAATCCATTGCCCACAGGGCGTTCGGGCATAACAGCGACATCAGCCCGACACGGGCACCAATACCAGTCAAACGCTTCCTACGGCGCTTCTGAGGCACCCGTAGACCCTCGTCTCGCCACAACCGGCGCACCTTCTTATCGTTGATCTGGAATCCCTCACGGCGAAGCGCCTTGGCTGCTCTACGCCAGCCCCAACGAGGCCGGCGTTTGGAGAACGCACGTAGCCACTCCCGGAGCTGTTGCTCCTGGGGCGAAGGCTTCGGTGGCGCCAGCCGCTGAGTCGATCTTGGCTGACCGACTACCCGGCATGCTCTTCGTTGCGATACCCCGAACACATCTTCAAGCTCGATGACGGCTTGACGGCAACGGTTCGGGGTCACCATTTTCCCTCGTTGAGATGCTTCAACATCTCCTTATCCAGCTCAGCTTCAGCAAGGAGCTTCTTCAACACCGAGTTTTCCAACTCGAGCTCCTTCAACCGCTTAGCGTCAGCAGCCTTCATCCCGCCGTACCGGCTCAACCAGCGATGCCAAGACGACTCAGCAATACCGAACTCGCGGCACACCTCCGCCACGGTCATACCACCCGCCATCAACTTGTGACCCTCGGCCAACTTCCGGATGATCTGCTCCGGGGTGTGACGCCTCTGCTTGTTCGTCATGAGATTCATTGTCCTTCCTGCCGCCCTCGGCGGCAACGGACTCTCATAACAACTGGCTCAACTCACGGGTCTCAGCTCACGCGAACACCGCCAGACAGGACCCTCGCGAGACCGCCGTCCAACA
>JAADHX010000017.1 GCA_013151655.1 Actinomycetota bacterium | reverse complement strand
GAATCGCGAGAACCACCACTATGAAGGTGGACCCTCGAACAAGGGTCCACCGAAACAGTGCTGCTGAGGCAGCGAAAGCAACGACATCGGCACACAACAACAGGACCGACGAGGTGCGCGTGGGGTGGAACGCCCGACCAGGATCATGCCACGGGTCGGAACTGCTGCGTTTGTTGGACTGGTGAGTCGTTGCCACCAAATAGTCTCTCTGCGCTGCCCGCGCTGACGGTTAGTTAGCTTAGTGGCATTCTCAATAGGTGGCTAGATCAATTTGTCACTCTTTAGCGGCAAGCACTGGCTCGATATCGCCGTAGCTCTCGTCGCGTAGCACCTGGACAACACCCTCTTCGTCGAGTTGGCGCAGACCTTGTGTTGCGCCGCTCGCTGCGGGAAATCGGTACTACATAGTGCGGGAAACCGGTACCCAATGGTGAGGGAAACCGGTATCATCGTCCCATGGCCGACTATCGTTCTCGCCTCATCGATCCACTCATCACCGAACTCCACGCTGAACTCCCAGCACTACTGCTCGTCGGGCCACGAGCGACAGGAAAGACCACGACGGCTGCGCGGCACGCACGCACAATCGTGCGGCTCGACCGCGACGCCGAGGCCGCATCGTTTCGCGCTGACCCGGATGCGGCTCTCCGCGACCTGCGAGAACCCGTTCTCCTCGACGAATGGCAAGCCGTACCCGGCATCCTCGGCGCGGTCAAGCGGACTCTCGACAATGACACTCGGCCGGGTCGATTCCTACTGACCGGGTCAGTTCGCGCCGATCTCGACTCGGACAACTGGGCGGGCACCGGCCGTGTCGTGCGACTCACGATGTACCCCCTCACCGTCGGCGAGCAGCTCGCTCAAACAAACCGACCCTTCATCGAACGTGTCGCCGACGCAGAGGACCTCGTCGCCAGCGCCGACAGTCCTGACCTTCGCGGCTATCTCGATCTCGCGCTGCGAGGCGGATTCCCTGAGGCGGCACTTGATCTCAGCGAAACAGCACGACGACGATGGCTCGCTAGCTACGTCGACCAGCTCGTCAGCAGAGACGCGCTGACCCTCGAGCCGGGGCGCGACCCCACCCGTCTCGGGCGCTACCTCGAGGCCTATGCAGTCAACTCCGCCGGGCTCGCCGAAGACAAGACTCTCTACGATGCCGCCGGCATCAACCGCAAGACCGCGCTCGCCTACGACCGTCTATTGCAGAACCTTCTCGTGGTCGACGAACTCCCATCGTGGTCATCGAACCGGCTCAAACGACTGGTCCGATCATCCAAACGCCACATGGTTGACCCATCGCTGCTCGTGGGCGTACTCGGCATCGACACTGGCGCCATCATGAAGGACGGCGACCTGCTCGGACGCGTCCTCGACACTTTCGTCACTGCCCAGATCCGAACCGAAGCCGCCCTCTCCGACCAGCCCGCTCGGCTCTACCACCTCCGCCAGGAACAGGGCCGCCATGAAATCGACCTCATCATCGAGATCGGCGGCCAAGACGTCATCGCCATCGAGATCAAGGCGTCAAGTTCACCCACCCCTGCAGACGCACGCCACCTCGACTGGCTCCGTAGCCAGATCGGCGACCGCTTCATAGCCGGCGTCGTACTACACACCGGCCCATCCACGTACAAACTCGGGGAGCGACTCACCGCGGCCCCAATCTCGACACTGTGGGCCTAACGAGCAGGAAGCCCCACAGGCCAGGCTGCCGATTACTCGACGAGCACCGGCGCCAGCATCAGGTGATCGCGTTCGGCCTCGGTCCGTTGCAAGTAGGTCGCTAGGGCGAAGCCACCAACGAGGGCAATGTTGCGCTTACGGACCGAGTGCGGCAAAGCGGTCACTTCGGCTGGATAGGCCCACTGGCCACATATCGGAGTCGTTGCGCTTGTGAACTGGCTTCGGCCTAGCTATCGTTACTTTCATGCCCAACGTAAAGAACCCACGCCGTCGGGCCGCCAAGATCAGCTCCAAACATCAGATCACGATCCCTATCGAAGCACTACGAAACGCCGGACTCGAAGCCGGCGACCGCGTCATCGCTCACGCCGATGGAGCTGGCCGAGTGATTCTCGAACGAGAGCGCGACGTCGTCGCTGAGCTAGCCGGAGCCCTCACCGGCGTCTACGAACTAGACGAACGCTGCGCTCCGAATGGGACTAACCCACCTAGACGCTGGCGTCATCATCGGGTTCCTCGACGCCAACGACGCTCACCACAACACCGCCCGCGCCGCGCTAACGCAAATCCTCGAACAGGGCGACCACATCGCAATGGCTGCATCTGCACTCGCTGAATGCCTGGTTGGACCAGCAAGAAAAGGCGACGCATCAATACAGCTCGTAAGAGACGCTCTCACCCAGCTCCCCGTCAAGATTGTCGATCTGAACAGCGAGATAGCGGCCGAGGCAGCCCGCATCCGCTCACGCCACCGGACCCTACGCCTGCCCGACGCCCTCGCCATAGCCACCGCCGTAGTGTCTGATGCCACCCAACTCGTGACGACCGACAGACGATGGCCAACACAGCACGCCATGAAACTCAACGTCAATATCACCCAGATCTGACAATATTGGCGAACTGTGCGTCGCTATTGGCAAGGTGTCAGCAGAACCACAGCCGGCAATTCGGGCGCGAACACTCTCGAAACCGCCCGGAGGGCGGTCACACTTCAACCAGCTTCACCGTCGACCGCTACGGCCATCTCTTCTCGGAAGCCGACTGCCAACTCGTGGAACGACTCGAAGCGATCTACCAACCGCCAACACCGCCACCCGAGCCGCCACATCCCTCTGCCCCAGCTCAGATCGTCGCTGACACACGTCCGGTGACGCACCAGACGAGGCTTGCAGGATTCTTCGACAATTAAGCCGAGACGGTCACGGATACCGAACGTGAACGCCAAAAAGGTGTCTGTATGTGTTGGAGGGCTTCGATGGCCAGACCGGCGACGTCGTAGATCGTGTAACGCTGGACTTCTACTCTGGCTTGTTCCCAGGTATCTGGAGGGGCCCCGAGGGATGCATTCACCATAGCGATACTCCCCCAAACGTAGCACGCCCGTGCTACGTTTGGCATCATGGGCACCACAACAGTTCGACTCGATGACGAAGATGAAGCCCTCCTCGACATGCTCGCCCCCGAGTACGGTGGGCGCTCCAGCGTAATCCGTCAAGCCCTTCGCAATCTCGCAGCTGACCGGAAACGTCAAAACGCCCTCCGCTCATTCCTCGCCGAATGGGACGCCGAACAAGGCCCGATCGACGAACAAGACGTCGCGACCATGGCCGAACGATACGGCCTGTGATTCTCGACGCCGGGTTCCTCATCTCCATTGACCGAAACGAGCGAAGCGCCCACGCGTTCCTGACCGCTGCAAGCAGATCCGAAACAGCTCTCCACACTACGCAACCAGTGGTGGCTCAGGTGTGGCGGAGCGGAGCCCGCCAAGCCCGCCTGGCTGCATTCCTCAAGACCATCACAATCCACCCACTCGATGACGGCCGCCCCGTCGGGCAGCTACTCGCTCAAACCACAACATCAGACGTCATCGACGCCCACCTAGCGATCACCGCCGTACATCTCGGAGACGACATCCTCACCGGCGACCCCAACGACCTCTCGACTCTCAGCACCGCGTTGGGGCCCGCATCACCCACCGTGCACACCTGGCCCTGAAGCAGGGTCTTCATCGACGTCACCAGCCGCGAAGTCTCCTTCGCCGAGATCACACCCAATCCCACCGGGCTATGGTCCACCCAAGCCGGTCTGGCGGGACCTCCAAGTGATCGAATCAACCTTCCGAAGGGCACCCGACGAGCCGCCCGGGATTCTTCTACACTGAAACCATGACGGTCACGCTTGAGCTTTCTGACGACGCCTTGGCCCGGCTAGAGGCTGAAGCCGCGCGTCGAGGCGTGAGTATCGACTCCCTGATCAACCAGCTAGCATCCAGGCTTCCCCAGCGATCAGGTCCCACTCGGCGCCGCAAGCTCGGTATCGTGGGACTTGGCGCGTCGACGTCGGGTCGACGGGCATCAGAAGCCGACGAGATACTCGCTGAAGGGTTCGGACAGAGCTAGGCGTGCTGATCGTAGACACCGGCGTGTTACTGGCCGCCGCTGACCACAACGACCCCGACCACGATGCCTGCGCCCAGCTCCTGGAGAACCATGACGGCGAACTCGTGACGACACCTCTGGTTGTCGCCGAGACCGGATACCTGATCGCCCGGCAACTCGGCGCCGAAGCCGAAGCCCGGTTCTTTCGAGTCCTCGCCGAGGGC
>JAADHX010000177.1 GCA_013151655.1 Actinomycetota bacterium | reverse complement strand
GATCGCCGGATGCATCCAGTCGTGCCGACCATTTCGGACCGCGGTTGACGAGACGTCGGCGAACTCCTCTGCTATTTCGAGGTCGAGGTGGTCGGGGATCTCCAACGGAGGTCGAGGAGCGAGAGCGACCTGCGGTAGCGCTGCGATCGCAGCATCACGTTGATTGGGGTCGTCGTCGTAGAAGCGGACCTCGTGGATCTGGTGCCATTTGTCGGCGCCCATGATGAGGAGGTTGTAGCCGACTGAAATATCGACAAGAAGTTGTGCGTCGGTAACAACAACATCGAGCCAATCGTGATCTTGGGCCACCAGTTTTAGGGCCTCTACCCTGTGTTCGAACGTGGGCAGGACCAGACCGGTCTTGGCCAAGGGCACCCTCGAGACGGCGAGATGAACGCGGTCGAGACCGCGCTGATCAAGCGCCGCCTTGGCCACGGCCAAATGGCCGAGCGTGAAAGGATTAAACGTGCCTGGGTATACACCGACGCGAGACGTTGCCACGGGCTCCAGTATCGCTTAGGGCAGCCAGAAACGGTGCGAATTGCCCGAAGACGCAAGCGACTTCGGCTAGTAACCAGCTTCGACGTCGACCAGGCCAACGAGACGATCGAGCCGGTCAGGCGCGGCTACGAATAGCTCAACGTTTTCTCTCACTCTTTCGGCTAGAAGAGGTCGGCCCATGTCTGGAGTGTTCGCGATGTGAGGGGTGATGATGCAGTTGGGAAGCTGCCAAAGACGATGGTCGGCCGGAAGTGGCTCTGGATCGGTGACATCGAGAGCGGCTCCGCCAAGCGTTCGGGCCTCGAGGGCCACGACAAGGTCTTCGGTCACAACATGACCCCCGCGTCCGACGTTTATCAACCAGGCGTCATTGGGCAGCAGATGGAAGACGCTCGCATCGATGCGCCCGGCTGTCTCGTCGGTTAGGGCCCAAGCGACAACGAGCACATCTGTGTCGGGAAGGATCGAATCGAGATCGCTAACGGCCACGGTTCGGTCAGCTTTCGGTACGGACGTCGACCGACGCCTAACGACTGTTGTGTGGCATCGGAATGGTTCCAACAGGGCCAACAACGAATCAGCAATGCCGCCGGCACCAAGGATCGTGACCCGAGCTCCAAACAGGTTTCGCCCGACGGGGTCCGACCACGCGAGCGTCGAATACCCGTGGATGTTGCGGAAACCAGCGAGCGCGAGCGCCAATACGTGCTCGGCTACGGGCTGGGCGTACACACCCTTACCGCAGGTCCAGATGTGTTCGTCGTCGAGATATTTGGCGAACGCCTCGACGCCCGCATAGGGCAGCTGCACCCAACATGCCTCGGGTGAACGAGTCAGATGAGACGGAAACTCTGAAGCCGCAGCTGGGTCGGCCCAGACCATGGCCACTGCGTGTTCGACGTTGCCACCGTTGGCTACGACACCGCCACCGGCGACAACGGCTGCCGCCAACGCTGAGTGCATCTCCGGATCTGACCATGGGACAACCGCTATCAGGGGACCTTGCTCGCATTTTTCGCTCACAGTGGTGCATGCTGGCACATGTGAGGACCCGCGACGTTCTGGCCGTTGCGGCCACACTGCTTTTGCTGACTACGTCGTGCACGTTTGGAGACTCCGGCGCGACCGAAGACGGCGACTCTGTGTTCGCAGATAACGACCCGCTTGCGGCTGCTCAGCTGACGTCGGCAATGGCACCACTGTTTGGGTCAGAAGGGCCCCTGCCCATCGACGACGAGACTGGTGTGTGTATCGCGGCCGGTTTGGTCGACACCATCGGCGTCGACCAGTTCGCAACGATCGGCGTCACCATCGACGACCCCGATGGCCCAGACGACGACGTTTACAGTGGGTTGAGTCGCGACCACCTGGCCGATGCGATAGCGGTGTGGACACTGTGTGCCGACGTTCCTGCATTGGTGAAGTCGGCACTCGTTCAGACGGGGCCAGAAGAACTCGATGCTGGAGTCGAAACGTGCCTCGAGCTCGGTTTGGCAACCGGGCTCGCTCAACGGTTTTTGTTCGATGCGCTGGCCGACGACACCGATCCTGGTGGTGCCGTTAGCGACGTGCTGCGCCTTGTCGACGGCTGCGCCCAAGGTGGAGAGGCGCCCGAACTTGCCGAGATTCACCCCGGCCTATGGCCTTGGTTGACCGTTGGAATCCCTGGTTATGACACGGCGCTAGTCGATGCCGACGATCCAGACGCATCGGCTCTCGCCGAGTTTCTGGTGGCAGGCGGGATACAAACCGACGGCGTGGCCCTAGCTGCGCTCGAGGTGACGACACTTGACGGTGAGTTGGCCGCGGCCCTAATCGTAGTGGCAGTAGAGCCAGGGGCCGCCGGCGGCATCAGCGCCGCGTCGTACTCTGCGGGGGTGGTTGCTTCTGCGGGCGACGCCGAAGTGTTCCCGATCGCCCTTCCCGGCGGCGCCGAAGTGCTCGGCTGGCAAGAACCAGACGCCGAGGTTGTTTCTTTGTTGTGGAGCGGGGCCCGCATCGTCGTCCTGGCGACCGGCCCTGAGGTTGCCGCTGACGTGCTAGCGCTGTATACCGAACTTGTCCCGAGTCCTTAACCAGACGAGTCGATTGCTTCGGCCGCCCCAGCCTTCGCCGGTGTCGATTGCTTCGGCTGCTTCCGCCTTCGCTAGGTTCGATTGCTTCGGCCGCCGCTGCCTTCGCTAGGGTCAAGAGATGACTCCAGAAGAGCTTGTCGAATCCGCTTGTCCAATCATTGGTGCCATCGGCGCCGGTTACATGTTCGATCCCAAAACCGGCGAGGCTGGCGCGAAGATCGGGATGCCGAACATGTTCGTGTTCTACTTCGGCGGGCGCGGCGGCGTCCTGGGCGATGTCGACGCCGACGTAGTCACTTCTGCAAACGGCTTCTTCGCTCCTGACCTCGTCCGCACCATGTGGGATCAAGCCCTCGAAGTGGCACCTGCCAACGACTGCGCCGTGGCCTACGGCGAGGCATGTGCGTCGTTTGGGCGAGAGAAACTGGCCGACGTTGAAGGCTTAGCCGAGTTCTGCGAACTCGCCCAGAAGGTTGTCGATGCCGCTGACATCAGCGGGTATGCAATGTTCGCCGGCTGGAAGAATGCTCCAAGGGCCGACGACGCCCCCGCCAAGGCCTACCAACTGGTGAACCTGTTGCGTGAGTACCGCGGAAGCGCCCACATCTGCGCCACCATGGCCCATGGAGTAACCGCGGCCGAAGCCGTTGCTGTTAACGGCGGGCCCGACCGGCTCAAGATGTTTGGCTGGGACCCTGAGCTGAAGCCAGATGAAGACACCGTAGAAGCACTCGCGGCCGCCGAAAGGGCAAC
>JAADHX010000250.1 GCA_013151655.1 Actinomycetota bacterium | reverse complement strand
CGATGGTCGGCGCAGCTGGCGCGGTAACCCCCGGCTCGCTGTCAACGGGATCGACTGCGACTGGCTCGCTTTGGACTGGCCCCGACGGTGCGGGTGCCACCGTCGGGTCGGGGGCCGACTCGAACGGCGCCGTCGCGTCCGTCGCGGTGGTCGTGTCAAGGTCGGAGTCATTTAGCGAAGTGGCATCCGGCGGAGAGCCGGTGGACGAGCAAGCGGCCGCCGTCACAGAAAGGGCCAAGAGGAGAGCTGTCGAAAGCGAGCGTCGTTGCACGAACGAACCGTAGCGAACGACTCGTTCGAGGGCCTGCTTGGCACCCTGCTGGATCCACAACTCCTGAACCAAGCTGCGATCCAGCAATCAGCTCACCAGCTGAGATACTGGGGACGATTCGCGCGTTCTGATCGGTTCGGGGTGCGGGATAAGTGCCCTACTCACGCGGGTGAGGAGGCCTGGCCACGCCGCTGATATGGGTGTCCTCCACCGGCACCTATACGGGTGATCGGTCGAGGTAAAATGCTGGACGTTATGGGACCCCTACTTGTGCGCAAAATGCTGGCTATGTGCGGTGTCAGCGGAACGCGGCCTGGACATTCTGATCGCCTCAGCGCTCCGTTGGCGGAGATTCTCGGGGGGTGGTCCGCAACAAGGGCCAACCCATGAAAATCAGACAGACCCCAGTTCAGTGATTTGCTTGGTTCGGGTTGCTCGGATGATTGCTCCGTGGAGACCGGGGCCGGTGTCGTGGGTGTACTCAATGGTCGTGTCGGCGAACCCGGCGCGGGCGAACATGGCCAGGTAGGTGTCGTGTTGCAGGGCGCCGGCACCGCAGTCAGCCCAGGCGGTTCCGTCGGCAGGTGCGGTGGTCCCGTTGTCGGCGACGACGTCGGACATTGCGACTCGTCCTCCGGGGCGCAGCACGCGGGCAATCTCGGCGAACACGGGCCCCTTGTCGGGGGCAAGGTTGATGACGCAGTTCGAGACGACGACATCAATCGACGCATCTGGGAGCGGTAGGTCTTCGATCATTCCTTCGAGGAACTCAACGTTGGAGACGCCAGCATCGGTCGCGTTGGCTCGCGCCAGGTCGAGCATCTCAGGCAGGAAGTCGACGCCGTAGGCCTTCCCCGTGGGGCCGACTCGCTTGGCGGAGAGGATCACGTCGAGTCCGCCTCCTGAGCCGAGGTCGAGCACGATCTCACCCGGCTTGAGGTCTGCGATTGCAAACGGGTTGCCGCAGCCCATCGACAGGTTTGCTGCGGTTTCGGTTCCAGCGGCCAGGGTGTCGGGGTCGTATTGGGAGGCGCCCCATCGGTCGTCGTTGTACGCGCTGGAGCCTCGGGTTCGCGCCGCGTCACGGTAGTAAGTGCGTACCTCGTCGTGGGTCTGGTCGTTACTCACTTGTTGGTCTCCAATGCTTGGGTGAACTCGGTCGGGATCTTGCCCATGGTGATCTCGGCGGCTGATGGAAACGCCGCGAGGCAGGCGTTGTTGACGTGCCACAGGCTCGAGTTGGCCACGTGTTCAACGAGCACGAAGCAGCCAGCTTCGCGAGATGGTGCGAAATGGTCGATTGGCCGACGTCGAGTGCGTCGGTGATCTCGCCGACGGTCATCGGGCGGTCTTCGGTCGAGAGCAGGTGCAGGATGAGCACCCTGGTGGGATCCCCGATTGCACGGAACCAATCGGCCCACTCGGCTGCACGGGTACGGTCGAGTCGTCGGATTGAAGGTGATGTGTTCATTGATCATCGACGATAGTCGATAGTCGATAGTCGATAATAGTCGTGGTGTCCAATAGATCGGACTGGGTTGGCGCCAGGCAACTCACAGACGCCCAGAACAACAGCGTGCTCGCCACCTGGGCCTGCGCTCTATCCTCACTTCTCGCGCACCAGGCCCTACTGATCACACGTATAGCGCCGGATCGGGGATGCCCGTGGAGCGTGGCAGGTGCGTCGATGGTGGCTGCATGGGCCTTGTGGGTTCGGTGTGGAGTCGCAGCTAGAGCGACACTATGTGTCAGAGTATTGGAGGGCCGACCCTGCGCGGCCTATAAGGAGCCATTATGGCTAGCAAGGACAAGGGTGGGCGTAGCACCAAGACTGCTGCGGCGAAGAGCCCAAAGGAAAAGCGTCAGGCGAAGAGGGACAAGAAAGCGGGAAAGAGCGGGACTAAGCCCATCGTTTAGGGGCACGTCGGCCCAGAGAGTCGCCGGTCTTCTGACCCGCGCTCAAGGAGCTCGTTAGCGATATCGAGGGATTCGCCAGCAGAGTGGGTCAGCGGGACGCGTCTCGTCGCCGGCTTTGCATCAGATTGAACTGACGCGAAGTCGTTCGCGGGCTACCTGCGCGGCCGGCCCATAGCCATGGTGTGTGACCAGCCGTTGTCTTTTGGGTCTGCCATGAGTTCCGGTTCGCTGAATGGCCGGGGACGGTGACGTTCTGAGACCTTTTTGAGTATCCGGGTCTCCATATGCCACCCGACGGCTACCCGTAGGCGACAACGTGATGTGCCCCAGCCGCCGGTGGGGCTCGTGGCCTCAGGTGTGGAAGAGGACCGCATCGACACCGCCGCGGCGCCAGGTCCGCCACGCGGCGGTGGACCAGAGCGCCCAAGCGATGAGTGCTGGCTGGAGGAGTAGGCGACCGAAGCGTTTCGCGTCGGTGTCGAGCCCGAATGCGTCGGTCCCCTCGAGCCATTGGGCGATATTTCCCGGGAAGATCACGACGAAGAACCCGGCCACGATCCAGCCGACCATCGCCCGACGCCTGCTCACGAGGATCAGCGCGAGGCCGAGGACGACCTCGACGACGCCGGACAGCAACACGACGAGGTCGGCGTCGACGGGGAACCAGTCTGGGACCTGGGCCTGAAATTCTTGGCGCTGAGACGTCAGGTGACCGATGCCGGCGACGACGAGGCCGCCGCCGAGCACCCAACGAGCAACTGGTCGAACGGTCGAGGCCATCTCCTAAACCTACGCGCCCCCGCGCGAAGGTTGGACCTGGGATCTCCGCCGGGAGGCGGTGGCCGACAGCGCCTGCGAGCGTCGTTGTGGCTGCGCTCACACGCATCCGTGAACGTCCGGCGGTCCGTGATCGGCCAGAACAGCCGTTGCGCGACCTCGGCAGCGCGCCGCCACACCATCTCGGCACAGGCCCGTCGAACCGACTCCTGAGCCCGCTCTGTGACGTCCTCCCGGTCGTCGACCGCCGACGACGGCACCCTCACCCGCTCGATCCAGCAGAAGCGGCAGGCCCGCGGGGAGGCTCAACCATCTCCTCAAGCTCTGTCCCACTACGTGCTGCCCGACCTATCGCTAGGGGTGTCAATGATCGCCGGGTCGAGGGCGATCAGAACAACTCAGGGTCGGCTAGATGAAGCCATCCATACCCGGCACTATGCGCACGCCGAGGCTCGATGAGGAGGAATTGCCGTCCTACTCGGGTAGTTCCGGTCAGGAGGGGTGGGGGTTATTGAGCGCTTTGGTTCGTGATGAGGTGTTCTTGAACCAGAGGATGGCTGGGACGGTTGTCGCTGTGGTGATCAGGACGAATGCCCGGTACGGGTCGGTTAGCGATGTCTCGGTGCTTGCGCTGGCGGTGATGAGGAATCCGCTGATGAAGAGTCCGGCTTGGAGCGATGTCGAGGCAACGACGTCGAGCAGTGTGAACGCTCGGACGGTGTTGGCGGGTGTGACGACTCGGTGCGTCACTTCGAGCATCGCGATTCGCGCTGTCGTTGTCCCGCCGGCCATGGCTGCGGTTGCTGCAACAACG
>JAADHX010000287.1 GCA_013151655.1 Actinomycetota bacterium | reverse complement strand
TCGATGATGACGTGTTGATGATCGAGCCGCCACCGCCCTCGAGCATCGCGGGAATCACTGCGCGGCACGCATTGAAGGTTCCCGTGAGGTTCACCGCGATCGTACGATCCCAGGATTCGTGGGAGATGTCGGTTGCGGTACCCGGCTCGAGCACGCCCCCCGCGTTGAACAGCGTATCGAGCGATCCGTACTCGGCGACTGTTGCCTCCACAAGCCCGAGAAGCGATTGCTGGTCAGCGAGGTCAACACCGTAGGGCATGGAGGTGCCCCCTGCGTCGGTGATTTCGGCTGCAACGACCTGCGCCCTCGCCTCGTCGATGTCAGCGACCACAACCCGATTCCCATCATGAGCCAACCGTCTTGCCGCGGCGGCCCCGATGCCGGAAGCACCGCCTATGACGAGTGCAACCTTTTCGCGTTGTCCCTTGTCATTCTCCAACACTGTCATCCTTCGTAACATCCCGGTCGCACGTTCGGTTGCATCCGAGACTAGCACTCTGCCTCGCGCCGATCTAACTGGTGTGTTACGATCCTAACTCATACAGTCCGACCGCCGAAGTAACCCGGGTCCTTTGTCGAGGTCCGACGAGGTCGTCGTACTGGCGTTAACGAATATGCGGTTGAAACCAGCCGAATTGACCGACCAACGGAGTACATGATGAAGGCCATTCTACAAAGAAACCCGAAACGGCTCGGTTCGCCAAGGCGTATTGCCCTGCTCCTCGTGGTCCTTGCGCTCGTTGCAGCTGCTTGTTCGAGTCCAACGGAGCAAGCAACCACTACAACGGCCGACCAGGGCAACGAGTTCGAAGGTATGACGTCAGCTGAGATTGCTGTCGAAGCCGCTCAGCAATACCGTGGTATCACCCTCGATGTCACGTGGGAAGCAGGTCTGCAGTCGATCGACCCGACCACCTTCTCCGGGCCCCTCTGGGAGGAGCTCACAGGTATCAAGATCAACGTGGTTGAACTCGACCAAGGCGCCATGTTCTCCGCTCCCGTCGCGGACCGTCTTGCGGGTGGCAGCGCATTCGATGTCGTCAGCCTCTTTCCTTCGGCCATGCCCGACTTCGTCTCAGGAGGGGTGATCGACCCAATCGATGATTTCGTTGCGAAGTTCATGGTTCAGGCCGATCTGGACGACTATCACCCTCTCTACAAGGGTCTTGGACTCTATCAAGGGAAACGGTACGGCTTGTTCGATGACGGCGACACACTCATTCTCTACTATCGAACGGATATTTTCGACGATCTCGGTCTAGAGGTCCCGAAGACCTGGGACGATCTCTCAGAGGTTGCTCAGATCATTAGCGATCAGTTGGCACCTGACGTCTATGGTTGGGCTACGTGGCGCAACGGGTTCAACGACCCGGCGTTCCTCCAGCAGTTCCGCTCGAACGGTGGTGTGCCCTTCGATGTCGACAACGACATGCGAGCTCTCATCAACTCGCCCGCAGCAATTCTTACGGCCGAGCAGATGCTCGCTCAGAACGCGGCTGGTCCCCCAGGGGTCGAGTCGTTCGGCGTGTTCGACGCGTTTGCGTCCTTCCTCGAGGGCAAGCTGGCGATGACTATGTTCTGGCCACCGCTTGGACGCTGGGCGGCCTCGTACGGCGTTGAGGGGAACGAGAACCTGTCGTTCTTGCCTGAGTCCCAGGTGAAGGGCATCACCGGATATGCAGTGATGCCTGGAGGGAACGGTGAGCACGCAGGAGCCTTCAACCTCGCGGTGTCTGCGAACTCGGACGCCAAGGAAGCCGCCTACTTGTTCATCCAGTGGATGACGAGTCCAGAGATCTCCCTGCAGAGGGTCCAGCTCGATACTGCTCTGCGTGACCCGTATCGGCTCTCTCACTACGACAGTGCGGAGTACAAGGCGCTTTGGCCCGAAGCTGCCGCCTACCTCGAGGTACTTGAAGACGCGGCCGATGTTGCCCTCATCGACCTGATCATTCCTGGAGCCACCGAGTACAACACGGCGATCGATCAGGCGATGACGGCCATCTGGGCGGGCACTGATCCGCAGGAAGCGCTTGACACTGCGGCTGCCGAGTGGGATCGGATTACCGACGAGATCGGGGTTGAAGCGGCGAAAGCGTCCTGGCTGGCATATTTGGAGCTGCCGGGATCATCGGTCGAGACGACCGTGAAGGAGCTTGGCCTGTCGCGTTGATTGACGCGCAGGCTGGAGCCACCGAGGAATGTGTCCCCGGTGGCTCCAGCCTGATCGCGTTGACTGTTGCGGTTCGCGGCTGGACGAGCCGCGATATCTAGCGATGGAATACGAATCCAGAGTCCTGGAGGTGGTTCCGAGTTTCTCCTCTCGGTGCCACCTCCCATCTCTGTGACGCGTCACATCGGCGCACGAAGTGCAGCGAACGAAGAGGGGGTCACTCGTTTGGCTGGATGATCGATCGGCGTTGATCGAGTCGGCTAAAACAGAGAGGCGACTACTACGAGTCGGCGGGTCTCTGGGTGTTGTTCATACGCTCCAGCTCGAGGATCAGGGCGGAATGGTCGACCTGACTATCCCCGTGGTCCACCATTGCTTGGAACATGTCGGTGACCGTCTCAGTCAAGGGGAGTGATAGGTTGCGTTCTCCGGCCTCAGCGAGGGCGATGTTGAGATCTTTCAGTTGTACCTCGACCGCTCCACCAGGAAGAAAATCACGGTCCACCATTCTACGACCGTGTTCCTGGAGGATCCTCGAATCGGCGAATCCGCCTGCGAGGGCGCCTCTGACAACCTTCGGGTCGAGTCCCGCAGCCATCGTGAGCAACAGGGCTTCGGCGACGCCTCCGATTGTGGTAGCGACGATAATCTGGTTGGCGATTTTGGCCACCTGACCAGCTCCCGGAGGACCGACGTGTGTGAGTCGTCCGAGGACTCTGAGAATAGGAGCACATCGTGCAACGGTTTCGGGCGAACCGCCGACCATGATCGTCAGCGCTCCATCGGCAGCGCCACGGGTTCCGCCAGACACCGGCGCATCAAGCCACGAGACACCGCGCTGCTCCAAGTCGCGTGCATAAGCGATCGCAGACTGCGGCGAAATGGTGCTCATGTCGATCAATGTCGCTTCTGTCGCAAGCTCGGCTGCGACACCCTGCTCGAACAACAGGCTCTTGAGTGCATCATCGGTTCGCAACATTGTGATGACGATGTGGGCGCCACCCACTGCCTCGGCCGCACTCTCGGCAACTGTTGCGCCCAGAGCTGCTAGCGCATCCGTTTTCGGTTTTGTGCGATTCCATACCGTGAGGTCATACCCGGCTTTGGCCAGATTCGTGGCCATCGGTACCCCCATTCGGCCCAGGCCCAGGAATGCGATTCGCGTCTCGCTGGGGGGTGGCTCATCGGCTGCCGTGATGCCCTGTGTGCCGATTGGTTGAGTGCTCATGAGATGGCTGTAATGGGCATTCGTGCCAGTAATTTCGCAGACTGGTGCAACATACCAGATCCTCTTGCATAGTTCGTTAGGATGACTAGACTTCATACTACACGACATCAGACTGCATCTCCAAGCCAGCCAGTTTCAGGCTGTTCCCGAGGTATTTATAGTGTCAGAAGAGCCGAAGGAGTGACACGGATGGATAGTGTTGATGATGCGACTCGCGTCGAGATGTATCGACGGATGGTGCTGATTCGAGAGTTTGAGCTCGCGGCGATGGATTTGTTCAAGCGTGGCGACATCAAGGGGGCGGTGCATCCCTATATCGGGCAAGAGGCATCGGGCGTGGGTGTGTGTATGGCGCTTGAGGTTGAGGATTTGATTGCGGGGACGCATCGCAGTCACGGCCACAATTTGGCGAAGGGGGCTTCGCCTGATCGGATGATGGCGGAAATTCTTGGCAAAGTGACCGGGTATTGCAAGGGCCGGGGCGGTTCGATGCATATCGCAGCGTTCGATACTGGGAGTCTTGGTGCGTTAGCGGTGGTCGGGTCGGGGATCCCGATTGCGGTTGGGGCTGCGTTGGCGTTTCAGATGCGGGGTGAGGACCATGTAACGGTTCCCTTTACCGGTGATGCGGGGATGAACACCGGCAATTGGCATGAGAGTGTGAATATGGCATCGGTGTGGGATTTGCCGGTCGTGTTCGTGCTTGAGGACAACAAGTACGGGGTGTCAACCCATATTCGAGATTCGACGAATATTGAGGATCTGTCGGTGCGGGCTCAGTCGTATGGGATTCCGGGTGTCCGCGTGGACGGTTTCGATGTGCTCGCCGTCTATGAGGCGGCGGTGACGGCGGTCGCACGGGCGCGCGCTGGGGATGGGCCGACTTTGATTGTTACTGAGTCGTATCGTCTTGAGGGTCATTATGCGGGCGAGCCGGAGGTGTACCGGGAACGCTCCGAGGTAGCTGAACAGTGGCAGCATGATCCGATACCGCGTTTCCGGCAGGTGCTTATCGATGCGGGTGTCGCGTCTGCTAGCGATCTTGACGAAGTTGATGCGGCAGTTAAGGCCGAGATCGTGAAAGCGATCGAGTTCGCCAAACAAAGCCCCGAACCCGATCCAAGCACAGCAATGGATTACATCTATGCATAGGGGAACCACATCATGACACCGGTCGAGAAGGACGCAACATCACTGGGCACGACCACGCCGGTGATGTCTCCCGAACTCATACAGCAGGTCGACAGTGACGTACCATCGCACGTGATTTCCTACCAGGAGGCCATTCGGGAAGCCCTTCGTGAGGAGATGGTGCGTGACGATGCCGTATTCCTGTTGGGTGAAGATATTGGAATACACGGGGGCGCGTTCGGCGTTACGCGGACCCTCTTCGACCAGTTCGGACCTGAGCGCGTCCGCAATACTCCGATATCAGAGAACACCATCATCGGTGCTGCCACCGGGGCGGCGCTTGTCGGCATGCGACCCGTTGCAGAGATCATGTTCGTCGATTTCTCAGGTCTCGCGATGGACCAGATCGCGAACCAGGCAGCCAAACTCCGTCTCATGACTGGTGGACAGTGTTCCGTCCCGTGGGTGGTTCGTATGCCTCAGGGCGGCGGTGCGGGAAAGAGTACTGCGGCCCAGCACTCGCAGAGTTTGGAGGTGTGGTACGCCCAGATACCGGGCCTCAAGGTGGTTCTTCCGTCAACGCCGTACGACGCTAAGGGCCTGCTGAAGGCTGCCATCCGCGACAACAATCCCGTCATCTTCCTCGAACAGAAGTTCTTGTATTCCTTCCGCGGGGCCGTGCCGGACGAGGACTACGTTCTGCCCCTGAGTATGTGTGACATCAAGCGCGAGGGTGCAGATGTCACGGTCGTAGCATCCGGCTACATGGTCTGGCATGCCATGCTGGCAGCGGAGATCCTCGCAGCTGAGGGTGTCGATGTTGAGGTTGTCGATGTCCGTACGATTAGTCCCCTTGACGAGGAAACAATCGGTGCCTCCGTCAGAAAGACAGGACGTGCCGTCCTCGTCGCCGAGGCGTGTAGGTCCTATGGCCCGACGGGTGAGTGGGGCATGGTCGTGGTGGAACAGGCCTTTGATTACCTGGAGGCGCCAATCGTGCGAGTTGCCGGACGTGACACTCCTATTCCGTTCGCGAACAGCATCGAAGCCGGTGTGTGGCCCGACACAGACGATATCGTCGCTGCCGTGCGAGGGGTGATGGCGTGAGCTGCAACGGCAGCCCGCTGCGTCTTGCCGGTGATCTTGCTACTCGCTCGGAGTCGCGCTCTGCGATGGGCCGGTTGGCGGGGGCAGTCTACGTGAGGCCGGCCAATGGCAGTTGAGTTCTACATCCCAAAGATGTCCGATCACATGGAGGAGGCCATCTTCGTGGAGTGGTTGGTCGCTGACGGTGATGCAGTAGAGAAGGGCCAACCAATACTGGTTATAGATACCGACAAGGTCGTGGCCGAGGTCGAGGCTCCTGCAGATGGCATACTGGTCGGCATACGGCCAGGTCTCGAAAACGGAGCAACCGTTGCAGTTGGTGTCACGGTGGCATTCATTGTCGGCGACATCGCCGACGAAGTGCCGGCACTTGAGCCGCTCGATGCACCAGCGCCAGACTCCGCCGCAGCCGAGGCCGCGGAGCCGAGCCAGCTGGTGACAACAGTGGACTCGGCGACAGCTGCGTCAGGATCAGGCGCCGCTCTTGGGGCTACGCCCGCCGGCCGGAAGGCAGCTCGCGAGCTGAATGTCAATCTCGTGAACGTCGTCGGTTCGGGACCTCGGGGTCGGATTTCTGAGAGCGACGTACGAAAGCATGCTGCAGACGCCTCAAGCGCGGAAGTTGCCGCCGTACCCGAGGACCGGGATGCCGCCTGGCTAGAGCTGACACCTGTGCAGGGTGTCACGGCCCGTCGAATGGTCGAGAGCATGTCAGAGGTTCCCCAGTTTTCCCTTGCGAGGCACCTGGACCTGACTGCAATTGTCGCCGTCAGAGAACGCACTGGCGGAGACGCGGGGTCGAAGCCGTCAGTGACCGCCTACCTGGTGAAGGCAATCGGCCTTGCCCTTGCGGAGCATCCGCGGGTGAACGGGTTCTTTCGTGAAGGACGCATCGAAATCAACAACGACATCAACGTGGGTGTTGCTTTCGGCACCGACGTGGGGTTGTTTGTACCAGTGATCCACAGGGCTGATCGGCTGTCGGTCTCCGAAATTGCAGACGCGCTTGCTCGTTTGCGGGGTCTCGCTGACGGCCAGGCGTTCACGAGAGACGATCTGAGCGGGGGAACGTTCACTCTCTCGAACCTGGGCATGTTCGGGATTGATGAGTTCCGTGCTCTTGTCAATCAGCCACAAGCGGCGATCCTCGCAACCGGGCAGGTCTCCAAGGCTCTCGTGGTCGATAGCGAAGGGACCATCAGTATCCGTGACCGGATGACAGCCACAGTCACGGCAGATCATCGAAGTCTAGATGGGGTCAGTGTTGCTCGGTTCCTTTCATCTGTTGCGAACTTCTTACTGGATCCGGATGAACATGGTGGTATGGCGACATGATGAATGCCGTTCCGATCCGATTCGAAGTCGTCGGCGAGCGAGATGCTGCGCTAGCCTTCGTGACTGTACGCGGTGAACGCCAGATCCGGTCAGTGGAGCGGCTTGATCGTCGCGGCCGAGCAGACATAGTCGTTAGATGCTGGAGATCACGGTGACGAAGAAGAGTCCTTTTAGGCTTGAGACGAAACGTAGCCTCGCCGAGCAGGTAGCTGATCGGATAACGAAACTGATAGTGGAGGGCAAACTCCTGGCTGGCGATCGGTTGCCCCCAGAGGTTGACCTTGCGAGCCAAATGGGAGTGTCTCGAACCGCTTTGCGCGAAGGGATGAGGACCCTTGAGGCACAAGGTCTTCTCGAGATTCAGCCTGGTGTTGGCACCGTCGTGCGGGAGGTTGGAAGCGATCAGCTCGTGCAACCCCTGTCCCTGTATGTGGAAGTGAGCGACGGTGCGGTGAGCTTCGAGGAGTTCCATGCTGTTCGGGCAATTCTCGAGACGGAGGTCGCCTCCCTCGCAGCGCAGAGTGCAACCGCAGCGGATGTGGAAACCCTGCGTGGTTTCATGTCGGATATGGAAGGCAATGTCGGGAATGTTGACGCCTTCGCTGAGAGCGACGCCAGTTTTCACGAATCGCTGGCCAAAATGAGCTCGAACCCGTTGTTGGGACTTCTGATAGGCGCGCTGAGAGTTCTTCTTGAGGAACACATCCGTGATGTCGTGGGGAAAATCGACCCTGTCACAGATGTGCTTCCGTACCACGCTGCCATTCTTGAAGGCGTCGCTGCCGGAGACCCTGACGCGGCGCGTCTCGCGATGGATGATCATCTCCGGAAGGTCAAAGACAACTACTACTCCACCGTATCTCCAGGCTGAGAAAGGACAGACAAATTATGATTTTTGCATCCGGGTTGGGGGTCCCTGAGGGGCCTGTGTTGATGTCGGACGGGGGATGGCTCGTTGTTGAGATGGCTCCGGACCGTGGGTGCGTCACACGCATCGACCCAGATGGCAAGATCGAGAAGGTATTGGCCCGCACGGGCAGGCCGAACGGGCTGGCCGTCGACGCGGAGGGCACCATTTGGATCGCGGAATCACAAGAGCCCGCGTTGCTGAAATTGACGCCCGACGGAGCGGTTGAGACGTTCCTTACCGGCTGCAACGGCGACCCATTCTTGTTCCCGAATGATCTTGCGTTCGCACCAGACGGCGCTCTTTTCCTCACCGATTCTGGAATTCTCTTTGAGGATTTTGCGCCTGGTGGTGTTGTTCGTCCGGACTGGAATGACATCTCAGTCGATGGGCGGGTGTACCGCATCGACGTTGATACCAAGGCGATCACGCAGGTCGATGCAGGTATTCGATTCACCAACGGTGTTGCGATCGGTGTCGACGGCATGCTGTACGCGAACGAGACGCTGACCGGGAACGTCTTCCGATACACGCTTGATGGCGAGAACGTCGGGCCGAGAGAGCAGTTCGGAAACGTCCTCGCTCCGACCGATGATGAGGCGATACGCGGACCGGACGGAATGAAGTTCGCTGCGAACGGTGATCTCTACGTGACCGTGGTTGGACAAGGGGACGTCACGGTTCTCGGGGCCGATGGCGAAGTCGTACGGCGCATACCAACCGACGGTGGCTTTCCTACCAATCTAGCCTTTGGCGCCGCTGGATCCCAGAAGATCTACGTGACCGAAGATGAGCAGGGGACACTCGAGGTCTTCGACGTAGGTGTCGACGGCGCTGCATTGTACGACGGCACACGGAGCGCCCAATGATTCGCCACTGCGCCTTTTTTCGGTTCCAATCCGACCTGAGTGAAGAAGAGATTGGCTCGCTCCTGGAAGGATTCGTCGGTCTCAAGGATGAGGTCGATGGCATGGTTGATGTCGTCGTTGGTCCGAATTTGAGCGCCGAAGGACTTAGCCAGGGTTTTGACCACGGTATCGTGATGGACTTCACCGATACTGCTGCTGTTGAAGCGTATCTCGTCCATCCTGCTCATCTCGCACTCGCTGCGAGGGTGGTTCCAAAGCTGGACGGTGGCTTGGATGGGGCGTTGCCCTTCGACTTCGAGCTGTAGCAACGCTCTGTGGCAGGGTGTTGGGCTTGCAGCTCAACGGTTCAGTGATTCCCCCTATCCTCCGCTCGGCCTGAAGGCCTCGCGACGTTCCCGCGAGGGCAGAGCCAGGTCCGTGGTCGTTTTGTTCGCCCCCTCTTCTTGGTCTCTCCCTTGACGGGAGAGACGCGGCACGGAGTGCCGCAGAGACGGTGAGTGCTCGTGACTAGAGGTTCGTCGTGCCGGTGCTTACCCTCGAGGTAACAACTGTTCCGTCCGTGAGGCCTAGCAGCAGTTGCATGCTTGGCCCGATTGGCGTAATCGGCGCCATCGACGTGACCCTTGCTCGAGGGGCAGACTCCAGGTGCATGTCGGACCAGGACTCTCCACCATCGGAAGACAAGACGACTGCATTGCCCACGAGCGCAAGTATCTGAGGCTTGGCTGCGTAGTCGAGGGAGAACACCATGGCATTTACCGGCCCTTCGATGTGTCCATCTGCAAGTTGCGACCAGCTGTCTCCCCAGTCGGTTGAGCGGAGGAGACCGCACGATTCGGTACCGGCAAACAATGTGTGGTTGGCACCGGAGAGCGGTGAAGTCGCAATGCTTATGACGGGCGCCAGGTCGGAGGGGAATGCGGTATCACTCCAGGCCCTGCCGCCGTTCGTGCTACGGAATATTCCACTTTCAGTGGCCGCGAACAGGGTCTTGTCTGTCGCGAACTCGGGCGAAACCGCAACGTCGAGGACGTTGAGATCCATGAGGCCGAAGTTCCATGCGTCCCACTGCACCCCTCGGTTCCCCGATCGGTAGACACCGTTCTCGAGCGTACCTGCGAACACGAACCCGTCTTGATCGAACGTTGGGGAGAACGCGAGCGATGAGACCGCGGGTGGGGGAGGGGGAAGTTCGAGAGCAGACCACGTTGCGCCGGCGTCTTGGGAGATGAGAATGCCGTCGATGGCACCCGATAGTACATAGTGGTCGGCTGCGAAAGAGGGCGAGCCGGCGATGGCGATCGTCGTGATCGCCGCCTGGGGATTCAGAGACGCGTACGCGTCGTGCCACGTACTTCCGCCATCGGTTGAGCGTACGAGTCCCGACATCGATGCTGCAAGCCATACTTTGGTGCCGTCGGCCGTTGTCAGCACCGACGTTGCATAGATCGCGTTCTGGAGTTCTTCTGATTCCATAGCGTTCGCGTACCTTCCAGGTTGCGGAGTGGTGTTTCTGAAGGAGGAGTCTGTCAGCGGGGTCGACGGACCAGGACGTCGACACTCAGGGCGAGGGCGGCACTGGTGACGGCGGTATGTACTGCAGTCCTTTGTACAGCGGCCGCATCCACGATGCCTGCGGCCGTCATGTCAGTGATTGCTCCAGTCCTTGCATCGACCCCCCAACCTTCTTCGCTTTGATCCACGCTGGCCATCTTCTCAGAAACGTCATATCCGGCGTTGGTGACGATCGCTCGGAAGGGTTGGGCGATCGCTTCGCCGAGGATGCGATAGGCGGCCCTCGCGTCGGGATGAGATGCCCTATTCATCATGGAATCCAGTGATGCTCGGCAGGCCAGCAGAGCAGTCCCACCACCGGGTACGACCCCGTGCGCCACGGCACCGCGCATGGCCCTCACCGTCCGCTTGGCCACCTCTACGCGCTCTTCGATCTGGATCTCAGTGGTACCGCCTATCCACAGCGTCGCCGACCCCCCGAGGAGTGCTCCGACTCGCGCCAGGAGTTGGTCGCGACGTATCTGGTCTTCGCTCGATTTGTACAGGTCCTTGAGTCCATTGATGTGGCGTCGGAGCTCCCGGCTGTCGCCTTGTCCTCCGACGATCCCGAAAGTGCGCTCGGCGATCCACATGCGTCTGGCATGGCCGAAGTCTTCCGGAGTGATGGAGTTGAAGGTATCCCCGGCGACAGCGACGAAGGGCGTTCCACCGGTCAGGATCGCGAGATCCTCCAGGGCAGCTGCGTTCTCGTGTTTTCCCCAACCCGGCACCTTGGCGACGACCGTCGTGAGCTGTTCGGGGTCGTTGTTGGCACCAAGGAATGCGAGAGCTCCATCCGAGATATTTTCGACAACGATCAGAAGCGAAGTGATGCCATCTCGTAACGCTCGTTCCACAACGGGAAAGAGCTGCCTCGGATCCTTGACATCGATATCGCTCAGGAGGATGGAGCCGTTGATGAACTCGGTTCTTGATCGTCCGAGATCCGTCAGCATCGAACGAGAGACGGCGCCACTGTTCCAGTACATGCCTTCCACGTATTCTCGTTCAGTTTCCCTGCGTCGGCCTGCACGTACCTCGATGCGGCCGTATTCGCCGACGGTTTCGAATGCTTCCCCGATGATTGCTGCTATATCTTGGTCATGACATAGTGTTTCTGCGAGACGGGCGAGATTTTCCGAACCTAAGACTGCATCAGCGTTCTCGACCAGATGCTCCTCGACACGAGTGGCGCCAAGCTCCAGATGCTCGCGTAGGACGTGCACATCGCCGTCGTAGCTCAGGTGACGGATACCCTCGTTGAACACGTGCTGGAAGATCACGGCGGCAGTCGCAGTTCCGTCGCCCGCTTGCTTGCTCGTGTGTTCAATAACATCCCTTACGAGCATCGCCCCCGCATCCTCGTTGCGGTCGTGCAGCTCGATGATGCGTTTCGCGATGACAGCGCCGTTGTCGAGGATCTCTGGAATGCGACTATCGAGGATCCGATCGACTACCGCAACTCTGGGGGTGGGACCGAGCGTGGGCCTGATGACTCCTACGATTTTGTTAACACCTCGTTGCATACCCATGTGTACGTGCGGCTGGAACACGAGCGAAGCTTGAGGATCGGGTTTCATCACGACCTCGCGCCTTTCTGATAGCGGCTTGATGGGTTGGCGCTGATGGTAGCTCGACACACGCTGTGGATTTCACTCAACCCTTGACGGCGCCGGCGAGAGCACCCTTGACGAACATCTTGCGGAACACGGTGTAGACGATCATCAGTGGAATTATCGATGCGAGAATCGCCGCATAGATGACCTGAAAATTCGTCGAGTACACGCCGACAGTTGACTGTATGTACGGCAAGAGCGTGCTGTTGCGCGGGTCCAAGTAGACGAACGGCTCGAGGAACTGGTTGTAGATCAGCGGTAGTTGGACGACGACGAGAGCGACGATCGGAGCTTTGATCAGTGGCATCAGGATGCGCCAGACGTACTGCATCCTCGATGCGCCGTCAATCATCGCGGACTCCTCGAGTTCGCGGGGGATCCCGTTGATGAAGGCGGTGAAGATCAACACGGAGAAGGCGGTGCCTTTGACGTTGATCGCGACGATCGATGCGAGTTGGGTCACCACCCTTGTCATTCCCGGGTCTGAGAAGCCGGGTATCAGATTGGTGATCCACTGAATGACGAGGAACTGGGGCAGCAGGATGAGCATTGCAGGTATTACCATCTGGAGCAGGTACGTGCTGTACACGATTCTCTGATCTCGGCGTCTCAGACCTGCCAACCCGTATCCGGTGAACACCGAGAGGATCGTGAGACCGACCAGGCTCACGACGGTGATCAGCAGTGTTCTTCCCAGGGCGCCGTAGAACTGCTCGTCCCCGAGAATCGTTCTCCAACCGTTGTAGGTGTAGAAGCCGGAGAAGAAGGATCGAATCTCGGCCTCGGGGATGTCATATTCCTCGGAGATGTCCCTCAGGGATGTTCGGGCACTGAGGAATACGGTAGGGGGGATGCCGATGGCTTCCTTGAAGTCGGCGAGATCCAGATCGTAGAAGACGGCCAGGTTCCCGACCTGGGCGTCAAGGTTGACTTCGTCTGCCTCAGGGATCCACAAGTGGAGAGTTGTCGACTCCTTGGTCGGCACTGTGCTTCGCACGCCGAGAACGTAGAACGGAATCAGCGTGAGCAGGGAGTAGATGATCATAACTGCGACCGCTATCCCAGCATATATTTTCCGCTTCCGACGGTAGCTCGGAGTGCGGTGCTTCCCTGCTTGGGTTGGTTCGGCCGTCTCTGTTTCGTTGGTCATGGCACTAGTACTGGAGTCGTCGCTGCAGCCGCAGGAGTAGAACTCCGACGATGATGAGCGGCACGGACGTGATAACGGCAAGGGTCATGCCCAGCGCCAGTCGGTCGATCTGGAATCCGTATGTGAAGAAGAGAATGCTGAGGAGCTTGGCCTCAGGGTTCACGTACAACGCACCCATGGCGACCAGTTCATCGAACACTGAGAAGGCGCCGATGAGCGCCATCGTCGTCGCGATGATGAACGATGGCCACATCTGAGGGAAGTAGACCCTCGTCAGGCGCTGCCAGTAGCTGGCGCCGTCGACGATGGAGGCTTCGATGGTATCCGTCGGGATGGCGAGTAACCCGACGAGGAAGATCGCCATGTTGAAGCCTGCGTACCGCCAACCGACCATGGCTGGGAGTATCCATCGTGTTCCATTGGCAGAGAAGATGTCGAACGGCTTCGATATCAACCCGATGTCGAGGAGGAAGAGGTTCATGGATCCGGTTTGCTGGGCGAACAGCATGACGGCGAGATACCCGACCGCTAGCCCCGACAGCATCAGAGGCATGTAGATGATCGTGAAGAACCCGCGTCTGACGCCGAATTCGAACATCAAGAGGGCAAGGGACAACCCGAAGATGTACACGGTCGTGTAGTTGAGTCCAACAAAGATCAGCGTCCTTTTCAATGCTGGGAAGTAGTCGGCTGCGACGCTCGGATTGTCGAAGATCGCTGTGAAGTTCGCCCAGCCGACATTGTTAACCGACGGGTCGGTGAAGTTGGCCATATCCGTGAAGAGGATGGGGATGGCAAAGAGGAAAGGCACGAGTGTCAGCATCACGAACAAGAAGAGCTGAGGGGATATGAACGCCCAGTCCTGCAGGATGCGCCTGCGTTCGAGACTCTTGAGTCCGGGCTGGTTGGAACTGGTCGCTGCGTCGGGTGCTTTGGACGCTGTTTTTTTCAGGGTCCTACCCATGGTCCGCTCCATTCACTAAAACGCGGTGACGAGAATGCCAGAACGCGATGACGGTAGTGGTTCGTATCACCGTCACCGCGTTCTGGCTGTCAGGAGGAAGTCGGCTAACTTAGATCTCGTAGCTGGCTTCCCAGTTGCTCTGAAGGATGTCCAGGGCTCCCTGCACGTCGATCGCACCGCTGAGCAGGTCTGCCATTACAACGTTGTTCCCGTTGGCTTCCCAGTCGAACACGCCGACCGAGCCCTTGATCCGGAACGGAGCAGCAAGTACTTCCCCGGTCTGGCCTTCCTCGAACGAGGCGTCCTCCCACTTGCCTCCAGGAGTGCCGATCTCCTTCAACACATTCTTGTACTGCGGACCCGCAATGTCGAGCGGCTCGTCGAGTTTGTAGGTCACCGCACGGCCTTCGGCCTCGGCGCGAAGAGGGATGGCCTCGGGACTGTGTATCCAATTCCAAGCGGTCAGGGTTTGCTCCCAATGGGCAGCTTCTTTGTTCCCTGTCCTCATGAACAGGCCAAGGTCGGCTATCGAAGGCGGACTCGCCGCCTGTTTCCATGCCTGTCCGTCTGCAGGAGGTGTCACGGGCATTCCTCGTTGCATGTCGTTGATGGCGAAATCCGACCCTGCGGCCAGTGCCTTGTCCCAGACCCATGGGCCGTGGAACATCATCACCGAGTCCCCAGCGATATAGCTGGTTTCCATGTCACCTTCCCACTGTCGCGTGGTAAGACCGCTTGGTATCCATCCCTTGTTATTTGCCTCCTGGAAGAACTCGAAGTGGTGACGGTAGGGCGAGTCATCGGCGTTGAATTTCGCCTCGCCCAGCCAGCAGTCAACCAAGCGTTGCCGGCCCCCGTCGGCGAAGGCCAACGGCAGGATTTCGGGATATTGGACTCCGAAGACCCAGTTGTGCCATGCCTGGTTCCAGAAGAAAGAGACATCATCTTGGGCGGCTGCCCATGCCGTGCCCTCATCGAGCCAGGCTTTTTGATCTTCCCAGGTCTTGACGTCGTTGACTGGATCGAGGCCAGCCCGCTGCATGAGCTCTTCGTTCCATTGCCAGGTGAGGACAAAGCCCTGGAAGGGAGAAATTGTTCGGGGACCGGACTGACCAAACAGATCTGACCAGGTGTTCTCGAGGTCCCATGTCCACTTGTCAAAGTAGGGGAAGTCAATCGTGCTGAGATCGACGAAGGTCTCGAAGTTGTCAGCTCCGGCCACCAGCTGTTGTTCTGTGGTGTCTTCAATCGCAGGCAAGAAACCGCCTGCCACTTTGGCCTCATGGGCGGCGGCGGTGTCCTCGTTGATAGAGAACAAGGCGATCTCGATACCTGGATGAGTGGACTCGAAAAAGCTCCAGATCTCCCGGTACGGGCCTTCATACTCGGACGGAGAAGTCAACACGTCCAGCACGATGGTCTCTCCCGCCGGTGCGGCAGTCGTTGTTGCTCCCGCCGCGGGTGTGGTGGACGATCCTCCTCCATCACCGGCTGTTGCCGTGGTTGTGGTGGATGATCCTCCACATGCTGCTACGACGAGGCTTCCGCCAGCTACCGCGGCAATACCGAGGAACTTCCGCCTACTTAGGTTGTGCTCGCTCATTTGCTGCTCCTCTCATTGGTTGACACGTATGTAGATGATGAGTTTTCTCGTGAGAGTCTTCCCAGGCGGTGAACCAGACGCTTTCGCTCCGGTGTCGCTGCCTCAGATTCCTCGACTAGTGCCCGACCGCTCTCCTCCGTTGACTTCACTTTCAACATGACCCTCCCATGCATACATGACCATACATAGATGTACATTTGCTGGCAAGCGCTTGACTACTTGATTACAAGTAGTAAGTCCAACTGTCGGAGGTCATACTAGAGTACTTCGTGTAAGATGCGCAAATGACACTCTTAAAATTTGCTGTATTGGGTACCGGTTTTTGGTCGACGTTCCAAATCCCGGCGTGGTTCGAGGCAGGCGGCGTCGAACTGGTAGCGGTGTACAACCGGACCGGTGAGAAGGCTGAGGCCGCGGCCGAGAAGTTCGGCGTCGCACGGTTCTACGACGATGCGGAGGAGCTGCTTCGTACCGAAGACCTCGACTTTGTGGACATCATCACCGAGGTCGGAGGGCATGCCCCGCTGGTGCATCTTGCCGCGAAATACAAGGTGCCGGTCATCTGTCAAAAACCGATGGCTGGCGATTTGGCAACGGCGCGAGGCATGGTCGAGGCATGCCAGGAGGCGGGGATTCCTCTCTTCATCCACGAGAACTTCCGTTACCAGGTGCCGATCAGGAAGATCAAATCATTGCTCGACGACGGTGTTGTCGGCGATCCGTACAGGGCGCGAATCCAGTGGATCCACGGGTTTCCGGTGTTTGATAACCAGCCGTTCCTGATGACGCTCGAGCGACTCATCCTGACCGACCTTGGAACCCACATGCTCGATCTTGCCCGATTTCTCTTCGGCGAACCTCGTTCGCTGTACTGTCAACATGTCCAGACCCGCAGTGACATTGCGGGAGAGGATGTTGCCTCCGTGATGTTGCGATTCGACGATGTCATCTGCTCATGCGACATGAGTTACTCCACTAAGACCGAGTTGGAGATCTTCCCGGAGACGCTCATTTACATTGAAGGCACCGAAGGTACGCTTGAGCTCGGTGCGGATTTTTGGATTCGGACGACGACATCAGAAGGCACGCTGTCCCGGCGCTATCCCGCACCGAGATATACGTGGGCAGATCCCGATTACGACGTGGCTCATGCCAGCATGGTTCCGATTCACGAGGCATTCATCGAGGCACTCCGCACGGGTTTGCCGCCAGAGACGACCGGCGAGGACAACCTGAAGACGCTGAATCTCGTGTTTCGGGCCTATGAGTCAGCCGAGCGAAACCAGGTGATCGATCTTACGACGTAAAGTCGTGCGGTATGATGTATGATGACTGGTGCGTACCAGGTCGGTGGACGGAAATGAGGAGCAGAGTTGGAACTTGAAACGGCGATGTGTGCCCGGCGTGAGGTGCGAATATGACGAAGCCGGGGCCGCTCCGAGCGGCGGTTACTACGAGCAAGAGCAATGTCGAGATTCGAGACACCGCCGCCGTGGTGCCGGGACCTCGGGAGGTGCTCGTCACGGTCGAACGAGTCGGATTGTGCGGGTCGGATATCCATCTCTTCAGCGGTGATCACCCGTACTCGAACTATCCGCTCGTCCAGGGACACGAGTTCTCTGGCGTGATCGCCGAGATCGGTCCCGATGTCGACGGGCCTCTGACTCTCGGCGACCGGGTGGCGATAGAGCCCTTCACCTCCTGTGGGTCGTGTTACCCCTGCCGTACCGAGCACCCAAATTGTTGCGAGAATATCGAGATCGTTGGTGTCCATCGGTCCGGGGCGCTTCAGACGCAGATCGTGGTTCCTGCTGCGATCGCTCACTCGATCGGCGATCTCAGCGCCGACCTCGGCACACTTTGTGAACCCGTATCGATCGCACTACAAGCGGTAACACGAGCCGCCGTCGTTGCAGGAGAATTCGTTCTCGTTCTCGGCGCGGGACCGATCGGCCAAGGAATCGTGCTGGCTACAAGCGAGCTCGGCGCTGACGTGATGGTGAGTGACCTCGCCCAGAACAGGCTCGATCTCGCACGACATCTTGGTGCGACAGAGACCATTCTCGCCGGCGGCGACGACAACTTGGCGCAGCGGGTGGAGCAATGGACCAACGGCGACGGGCCAGCGGTCGTATTTGATGCGACCGGGGCGTCAGCGGTGATTCGGTCAGGTTTCGATCTTGTGGCAGCTTCCGGTCGACTGGTGATCGTGGGTTTGAGCAACGACGACGTTTCTCTGCCCATCGTCGAGTTCACCCGGCGTGAGTTGACGGTGCTTGGGTCGAGACTCAACACAGGGCTGTTCCCAGAAGCCGTTGAACTTGTTAAGAGAAACGCCGACCGTATCGGCGCGATGATCACTCAGCGGTACAGCCTCGAGGATGCGCAACAAGCGTTGACCTTTGCCCACGACCACCCGGCCGAGGCGATCAAAGTGCTCATCGAAGTGAGTGAGTCGTGAGCGTATCCGCTGCTCGCTGGGGAGTCCTAATTGACCGAACAGGCGGTTTCGAAAGGAGCATTCTGAAATGACGACACGTATCAAGTTCTTCGGCGTTGCCGGCTATGAGGTGGTCTCACCAGATCACCGAATCTTGTTCGATCCGTATCTCGTAGGAAACCCTGGTGCGCCGATCACACCCGAGGAGCTCGAGAAGCCCGATGTGATTCTCGTTTCTCACGCAGTTTGGGATCACATGGGAGATGCATTCGCTATCGCAGAGCGAACGGGCGCACCCGTCGTTGGAGCCGCGGATGTACGCGCCCTGATGATGGATCAGGGTCTGCCTTCGGACCAGGTGCAGGCGACGATTCACGGTATCAAGTTGCTTCTGAATGGCGTCGTGATTCAGACCGTTGAAGCCCACCATTGGTCGCAGGCTACGTTGTCGGACGGCAGCGTGGTTCCAGGCACGGCCCTTGGATATGTTGTCGACGTCGAGCCCGGTGTGCGGATCTACCACTGGGGCGATTCAGCGTTCTTTCCCGGGATCGCCACTATCGGTGAGTTCTATTCCCCGACCGTGGCCATTCTCGGATGCGCCTTGCCGAACGCGCTCATGGCTCAGGTTCCCGGCCCCGCAGAGATACTCACTGGGGCCATGGCGCCGCGCGATGCGGCGCTCGCTGCAGAGCTACTTGGTGCACAGACAGTGATCGCCAGTCACTACATCGAGGCCTCGAACCCCGACGTAGGTGAATGTCTCGAGGCGATCGGAGAACTCGACTCGACCGGTAGCCGGGTCGCTTTGGCGCCGGAGCCCGGCCAGGTGGTCGTCATCGACGGCGAACGGGCTTGGATTGAAGCCGAATGAGGGCTGAATAGATCGTGGCTGGCTGGAACCTTGGTGCAGGCCTTGAGGGGAAAGGTGTGATCGTTACCGGGGCAACAGGTGGAATTGGCCGTCCTGTAGCGGAGGCATTCGCGGCAACCGGGGCGAGGGTTATGGCAGTAGGCCGTGATCACGCCAAGCTCGAAAGTCTTGTTGCGGGTCTTGATGGAGAAGGCCATATCGCGGAGGTTGCGGACCTTGCCGATCTGGAGTCTCACGATCGGCTTGTCGATCGAGCACTGAATGAGCTCGGCGGTCTGTACGTACTAGCCAACCTCGCGGCGGTTCTTAGGCGAAGAGACAGTGTCGAGGATGTCACCGAGGAAGATTGGGACAGTCAACACGACCTGAACTTGAAGGCGGCTTTTTTCCTTTGTCGTTCTGCGGCGCGCGCCATGGTCGAAGCCGGTCAGGGTGGAAGGATCGTGACTTTCACTTCCCAGAGTTGGTGGACGGGTGGCTTCGGAGGTTCCGTTGTTTACAGCGCGTCCAAAGGAGGGGTCGTTTCGATGACCCGTGGCCTGGCCCGCACATATGGTCCGCATCGCATCACGGTGAATTCTGTGTCGCCAGGGCAGGCGCACACCGACATGCTCATGACCGACCTCAACCCCGAAGTCTACGAAGCGATGAAGGCCGCGACACCGCTGGGATATGTGGCCGAGCCCGAAGAGACGCGGGCAGCGTCGTTTTTCTGGCGAGCCAACATGCCGGCTACATCACGGGGGCCACTATCAACGTCAGTGGTGGTTTCTTGATGTACTGATTGCTCATTCCGTGCATTGCCGTAACGTCGAGAAAGCGTGAAAATGAAAATCTTTGATCTGAGGGGCAGAGTCGCCCTGGTCACGGGCGCAGCTTCGGGCATTGGGAAGGAGGCGGCGATCGCGCTTGGTACCGCTGGAGCGTCGTTGGCGTTAGTCGATGTGGACGAAGAGGGCCTCGAGACAGTCGCCGATTCTGTTCGAGATCTTGTCGAGCGGGTTTCTATATCGGTTGCGGATGTGTCCGAAGAAGCCGACGTACAAGCGGCCGTCGCCGCTGCGATCGACCATCACGGCGCCATCGACGTTTTGGTCACATCCGCTGGCATAGCACGGAGGTCTCCCGCCGAATCGATGTCGCTGGATACGTGGAGGCGCGTGATCGATGTCAACTTGACGGGTACGTTCCTATTCGATCGAGCTGTCGGGGTGCATATGCTTAAGCGCGACAGCGGGAGCATCATCCACATCGCATCCGTTGCCGGTCAAGTCGGGCTCACCACGGGAAACGCTAACTACAGCGCGAGCAAGGGTGGCCTGATCGCACTGACGAGACAGCTCGCCGTCGAGTGGGCGGACCGTGGTGTCCGGGTAAATGCAATCGCGCCAACCCATTTCCGCACCCCCCTCGTTGAAGCTGCGATGGAGGCTGATCCGGCCGTCGAGGCCTACTTCCTTGAAAACATCCCGCTCGGTCGGCTAGGTGAGCCGAGCGATATCTGGGGCGCCGTGGTATACCTGGCATCGGACGCGTCCGCCATGGTCACCGGGCACGTGTTGAACGTCGACGGTGGCCACACCG
>JAADHX010000500.1 GCA_013151655.1 Actinomycetota bacterium | reverse complement strand
AGGTCAGTTCCGACCGTACCGACCGCGCTGGCCATGAGCTCGGTTAGTTCAGCGCCTGTCGCGGCCAGTTGATGTCGTACCCCGGGTAACGAGTCGTAGACGGTGCCATGTGGGGTGTGGAAGATCTCGTCGAAGTTCACGTCGTCGTGCGATGCAATTGGCAAGAATGAGAAGATTCCGCCACCGTTGTTGTTCACCATAACGATCGTGAGATCAATATCGCGCCTGGCGGCGTCGATGAGTCCTCCGATGTCGTGGAGGGTGGCTATGTCGCCAATCAGCAAAACCACCGGTCTGCCCGTGCGAGCCGCCCCGGCCGCGGACGAGACGACCCCATCGATGCCACTCGCACCACGGTTACCCAAAGCGAGTGGGACCGCCGCCCGCCTGGTTGCGAACGAGTCCAAGTCGCGGACAGGCATCGAGTTCGAGACGTAGAACACGCCGTGGTCGGGTGTGTTGGCGTATGACAACCGGGCGACAGCGGCCTCGAGGAGTGGTCCGGAGTCGAGTTCGGTACCGATGACTTCACCTGCTCTAGCGTCAGCGCTGGTCCAAGTGTTGGTCCAGCCAGTCGCTCCTCGATCGAAGCCGGATTCGGATTGGGCCGAGAACAGGTCGAGCACCGTCTGACGAACCACGGTGCCACCTAAGAAGGTGGCGTCGTTCCATCGTTCGTCGGGATCGACCACCAGATGGTGAGCCGGCTTGGTCCGCTCTAGCCAAAGCCGCAGAGATTTGCTCGTTGGTGAGTTGCCGATGCGAACTACGACGTCTGGTGGGTTTGCGTCGGCAAACGATGCGTGCTTCAACAAGTGGTCGGCGTTCTCTAACACGAACTCACTGTTGCGTCTCAGTTGTGATATCGGCTCGGCAAATCGGCCAACCCGACCGCTTCGAGAAGGCAAGGACGGCATCGGCTCCGTCGAGAGATCCAGGCGTGGGGCCAGCAACAATGATGCCCCTCGGGAGTTTGCGGGCGAGGTCTTCGAGCAGCGTGCCATTGTTCGGATCGCCAACTGCGGGCGGGCGGGCCGGTTGAGCGATAGTCAAGACGGTCGAAGCGACCACGTCGGGTTGACCGGTAAGCGGCTCTAGCGGTTCGCGAAATGGCCAGTTGAGATGAACCGGTCCAGGCCGGGGAACCATGGCCGCGTCGATGGCGCGCACAACGGCTAGCCGATGTGTTTTCGCGTCGACTTCGCCAGCAACAGCCAACTCGGCGAAGTGGCGCACATGACCGCCAAAGAGGTTGACCTGGTTGATGGTCTGACCGGCTCCGATTTCGCGAAATTCTGGTGGTCGGTCGGCGGTGAAGACTAGAAGGGAAACGCCCGTGTAGTGAGCCTCGATGACGGCAGGAAGGTAGTTAGCCGCCGCGGTTCCGGAGGTGCAGATCAACACGACCGGGCGGCTCGTCGCGCGTGCCAAGCCGAGAGCGTGGAACCCAGCGGAGCGTTCGTCAAGGTGCATCGAGATCTCAAGCCCGGCATTCCAGCGAGCGGCAACGGTCAGCGGTGTCGAACGCGAACCTGGCGACGCGACTACGTGGGTGATGCCGTGGGCCACAAGTTCGGCCATAGCCCCACACGTTGCCTCGTACACAGGATCTGAGGTCATTGGCCTATCGCTCCAAGTAGTGCGCCGAACTTGGTGAACGTCTCGTCTAGCTCGGCTTGGGGTTCGGACTCCCCGACGATGCCACAGCCAGCGAACAACAGAGTGCGATCGGGCCCATGAAGCCCCGATCGAAGGCCAACTCTGAATTCTCCGTTTCCGTCCATGTCGGTCCAGCCAACCGGGGCTGCGTACCAGCCGCGGTCCAGGTTCTCGTGTTGGCGAATCCACTCGACGGCTGTTTCGCTTGGTGTCCCGCCAACCGCCGGTGTGGGGTGGAGCAGTTCGACCAAGTCGATGATGCTGGTTTTGGCCGAGTCCCGACGTCCGACAATCGGTGTGTACAGGTGCTGAATGCCAGGCAGCTTGAGTACTTCGGTAGGCGGTGACTCGTCGAGGGTTACACCCGCAGCCAACAGGTTTGCCTGGATCGATTCGACGACCAGTTTGTGCTCGTGTTGCTCCTTGGTCGAGGTGCGTAGTTCGTCGGCGAGGGCGTCGTCCATTGCTGCGTCGTCGCTTCGAGCGCGAGTGCCGGCCATGGCGGCGACGTCGACCCTGTCGCCGGCGACTCGCACAAGCACTTCAGGTGACGCACCGAAGAAGGTTCGTGACCCTTCGCCGCGGGCAAACACGGCACACGTCGGGAACCGATCCCGCAAGAGGGAGAGCCAAGCTCCGAGCGGAACGTCGCCGTTGACGGCGATTGTTCTGGCCAAGACGACCTTGTCGAAACGGCCATCGTTGATGTCGGCTACGGCTTCGGCGACGATGGCCTTGTAGTGATCGCGTGTCTTGTCTTCGATCGTGATGTTTAGCGGGGGAAGTTCTATGGCCCCGCGATGTTGGGCGGCTTCGACCATTGTCTGGGCGTGTTCGAGACGCACCCTGGCCCTATCGCGGTCTGGTCCGAATGCCATTGCCACTAGACGGCCGTCGCGTCTGACAATTTGGGTTGCGGGAACGATTAGACGTCCATTTCGGAACTTCGACCACGCCAGAGTTGTGGGCTTGTCTTTGTCGAACGCCAGCCCGCCGACGACGACCGATGGCGTGGGTGTTGGCGGCATAGAGGACCGAACCCGACTTAAGAACGTCGAGGCCGACTCACCGGTGTCTGGGCTCCACGAATCGATTTCGCCCCACGCGATGATGCCGAGTTGATCCCCGGGCTGAAGCCACAGGAAACGGTGATCGTCTCGTGCGAACCTTCCAACCGCGACCAGGTCGAGCGGCTCGGACAGCTCGGCCCACTCGCAGTAGATCGTTGTTGGCTCCACGCCGCGATCGAGATCGTCGTCGGGCACATGGTGCAACATTTCGTTGTCGACGAGGCGGCTGCTGGCGTGCTCTATCAGTGTCCGTTTGAAGTGGAGCGAAACTAGATCGCTGGCCGCGGGTACGAGTTTGGCAATTAGCTGGCCCTGTTCTTCGGGCGTCCCTTCAGGAAGATAACGACGGAACACCTCGATGGCATCGTCTATGACGTCGCTGATGTTGGCGGCGTGACGCAGCGCTATCGGTGCCAACGCGTCGGCAGGAAGCCCGGCATCGAGTAAGGCTGCGGCGCTGCTGAGCATTGTGACGGCGTCGTCCTGGTATCGCCCGGGACTGTCGGGGCTCTCGGCGATGAGGCCAGCATCGATGGCCAACAGCACGAGATCGCGCTGCACACCGGAGGCTTCGGCTAGTTGGTCGACCGTCTTGGTTTCGCCGGACTCCGCTGACTCCAAGGCCCGCAGGCGTGGATCAGAATCGCTGGCAATCAAGCGGCGAATCTGAGCGAGACTGAACCCGTCGCTGCTGAGTCGCCGGATCTCGGCTAGGCGATCGAGGTGCGAAGAGTCGTACATCGCGGTCCGACCGTCGCGCCTCGGGGCGTGCAGCACCCCGAGCTTGCGGTAGTACCTAACAGTGTCGACGGACAAGCCCGCTTTAGAGGCGACGTCTTCAACTCGTAGACTCATGGCACCATTATCGGAGTAATTACTCCCAGAGTGACAACTCTCAGCTAAGTTTATTGCCGTATCGCTACGAATTGGCTAATTGATCTGGCGCTCGCGGTCGGCCCAGTACGGCTCCCGAAGCTTGAACTTCTGTAATTTTCCGGTAGCCGTTCTGGACAGCTCTTCGTGGAACACAATCGATGTCGGGCACTTGAAGTGGGCCATTAGCTCGCGGCAGTGATCGATGAGATCGCGCTCGGTTGTTTCGCTGCCATCGGCCAAGACCACCAACCCAGTAACTGTCTCGCCCCACTTCTCGTGCGGTATGCCAATAACAGCTACCTCGGCAACGTCGGGATGAGCAAAAAGTGTGTCCTCAACCTCGATAGACGAAACGTTTTCGCCCCCTGAGATGATTACGTCTTTCTTTCTGTCCGAAATCGTGAGGTAGGCATCGTCGCTAATGTCGCCACCGTCGCCGGTACGAAACCACCCGTCGACAATCGCCTCTGCGGTTGCGTCCGGATGATTCCAATATGACTCGAGAATGTGGTTGCCACGGGCCAGAATCTCGCCCTCGGCATCGGTGCGCACTTCGATACCGATTGTCGGCACACCAGCTCGCATCAGCGCCTTGGCCTTGTCGGAGCTGTCGAGGTCGTCGTACTCGCGTCGATTCCGATTCATAGTGAGCAACGGAGCGGTTTCAGTGAGGCCGTAGATCTGGATGAACTCCCAACCGACATTTTGCTCGAGCAGTTCGATGGTGCGGCTCGGTGGTGGCGCTCCCGCCACGATCATGCGGGTGCGGCCCGCACCGGGGATCGGCCCATCCCATTCGGCAGCTGCGTCGATGATGGCCTGGACCACCGCTGGTGCTCCTGCCAAGAGAGTGATGTCATGCTCGGCTACCCGTTTGAGGATTTCGGGGCCGCGCACCTCACGAATAACGACGTTCTTGCAGCCCATGGCCGCGGTCGCGAACGGCATGCCCCAACCATTGCAGTGGAACATCGGCAGCGTATGAAGGTAGTTGTCCCAGTCAGACACGCTGGTGTGCCAACCGAAGGTGGTGCCGTTCAGCCAGAGAGCCCGGTGCGTCTGCTGTACTCCCTTGGGCCTGGCCGTGGTTCCGCTTGTGTAGTTGATGACCGCGGTGGCGTCCTCGTCTGGGTCCCAGGGCGCAGGCTCAACATCGGGTAGGTAGACCTGATCGTCGGTGTCGTGGCCCATGACGATGTAGTGGTCGACTGCGATGTCTTTACAGACGTCGTCGAGCGCCGGGTCGACTAGCAACATCGAAGCGCCGCTGTGTTCGATGATGTAGGTGATCTCAGACTTGCTGAGCCTGAAGTTGATGGGTACGAACACGCGCCCCGAACCAGTCACACCGAAGAACGAGGTGAACAACCGAGCGCTGTTGTGCGACACCATCGCTACCCGCTCGCCCTGGCCGATGCCGAGTTGATCGAGTTTGGCCGCCTGCGCCCTGGCCAGAGTTGCTACTTCTGACCAAGTCATTTCGCCAAGACCACCGCCGGGCTGATCTGGTTCGTCAACCAGGCCGACGCGGTCGCCGTAGACCTGTTCTGCTCGACGAATGAAATCGACTGTCGTCAACGGCACCTTCACGGTGATGTCCCCTCAGGTAGTTCTGGTTCAAACTAATACCCAACCAGGTGGTGGGCCAGAGCGATGCTCGGCCAGTAGCGCCGCTAGGCGGGCGGTTGCGCGTCGAGGATGCTCTGGAGCACGGAGGCCCCGTACGGTGCATCGTCGACTGTCACCGCGTACTTCTTGCCAGTCTTGAGGGCCACGACAATGGCGTCACCCTTGCGTATAACGGTTGCGCTTCGCTTGGTGGGGAGCCATCGGTAACCCCACCCAGCCCATTCGAGCGGTTTGAGATCGATGGAGTTTGCCGCGTCGATCTTGTCGAGGCTGATGCGCTTCTTGGGCCATCCGAGTGGGCCGAAGTGCGTCGTCAGCCCTTCGTAGTCGACTGTGACTTTGACGGTGGTGAACAGCACCGCGATGACGCTTGCCGGTATGAGCAACAGGAACGCCCAGTACACAACGATTCCTAGCACCAGCCCGCTCACTACCTCGACACCAGCGATGAGCCAAGGCCAGCGGGCGGTTGCTGTCCCGCTCCAGGTGTGCGTGCCGCGAATGTTCATTACCGCACGTTAGCCCTCTATCGTCGTGCCCTACAGCGACTTGTAGCCGCCTCTCTCCTAAACATCTGGAGCCAAGATGTCGACAGCCGAACTCCAACCCGTTATCGATGCTGCTTGGGAAGACCGAGATCAGATCGACGGAACGACTAGCGGTCCTGTACGTGATGCAGTGGTGCAAGCACTCGACCTCATCGACAGCGGCCAACTGCGTGTCGCAGCCAGAGAGAACGGCGAGTGGGTTGTTCACCAGTGGGCCAAGAAGGCCGTGTTGTTGTCGTTTCGGTTGTTCGACAACGAGGTAATTGGGGGCGGACCAGGACAGGCTGTCTGGTGGGACAAGGTTCCCTCCAAGTTCGATGCGTGGGGGCCTGAGCAGTTCGCTGCCGCAGGGTTCAGAGCCGTCCCAGGCGCGATTGTGCGCCGAGGGTCGTTCGTCGCTCCCAACGCGATTCTGATGCCATCGTTCGTGAACATCGGTGCATATGTCGGCGCGGGCACTATGGTCGACACGTGGGTAACGGTCGGGTCGTGCGCTCAGGTGGGCGAGAACTGTCACCTGTCTGGTGGTGTTGGCCTTGGCGGGGTGCTCGAACCGCTTCAAGCCAACCCGGTCATTATTGAGGACAACTGTTTCATCGGGGCCCGGTCCGAGGTCGTCGAAGGTGTCATCGTTGGTGAAGGGTCAGTGCTTTCGATGGGTGTGTTCATCACTTCGACGACCAAGATCGTCAACCGCGACACCGGCGAGATCATCCGGGGTTATGTCCCGCCATACTCCGTCGTCGTCCCTGGCACCCTTCCTGGCCGGCCTCTTCCCGATGGAAGCGAAGGCCCTTCGTTGTCGTGCGCCGTGATCGTCAAATCAGTCGACGCTCAAACCCGCGCCAAAACCTCGATCAACGACCTCCTCCGCGACTAACGATCCAAACCACTCCCGTCACCGCCGCAACCTTTGGTTGCTAACCGGGTTCGCACCCTCACTTCGTTCGAGCGACAACCCGAAGACCGCTGCTGTCACCGGCATGTGTTCGCCCGCAAACGTTTCCCGCTGACGGGTCAGGTCTTTAGGGCGTCGCGGAGGGTGCTTGGCGTTGCGGACTCCTCGGAGCGGACGAACTCGACGACGGGGTCCTTGTACATCGCGGCCCGAATTGTGGATCGCGCGATGTCGTGGGTGGTGATCACGAAGTACACCATCCAAGCCAACACACCCATCAACTTGGCTCCGTCCTCGATTACCAGAGCGGCGGACCCGCTGGCGCGAAGGGTCTGATCGGCTACTACCGATAATGCGAACGTGCTCAGAGCTGCGACCAGGATGAGCCACCGGGTACGTCCGATTTCGGCGATGAACACAACGAACCACACCAGCGTTGGCAGCGTGACTATGGCGACACCGACCACCTTGGGCACTCCGAGCAGCTTCGGGAAGGCACTCGAGTGGAGGCGAAACAGATCGTCGAACAGCAGTACAGCGGCCGCGGCGCCGCCGAATCCCAGAAACCTGGCGGCGGAGCGTCGGCCCGTCTGGTGAGCAACCCAAGCACCGCCGACGGCACTGGCCGAAGCAACCGTCCAGGCCAGAATGCCAAAGTTCGATAGCACGCCGACATACCAGGGCAGATTGGATATGGCTGAGGGATCAAGGAACAGACTTGTTAGCGGAATTCGGTTCTGAAGTGCGGCCACCGCGATCACGGTCGCGCCAAGGGTCCACACCATCAGCAGAGGCGTGACGAGCCGAACCTGCTTACCCAGGTCGAGTACCTTGCGGCGATCTGTCATTGCCTCTCCTATCGGCCACCGGCCAGGAGGGACTAAGGGCGACGGCTCGCGCGCGACGATTTGTCATCAACAGCCGAAGGTACGCTGCTTGATGTTCCTGTTTGAAGTTCCCTCGCTAAGTGGACACGATGAGGCTGCGATTGTCCTTCAGGAATCTGAGTTGTCAGAGTGGCGATACTGCGATCTCGCGACGTCGTTGAGTCTTCTTGTGGGCCGAAGTGGCCCGCGCTTAGCGGCGGTGTTCGACGGTAACCGCGTTGCCACCGGGTTGTACCTCGAAGACCAACGGCCTCTACGGTGATGGGATCGTCTCGAAGGAGTATCGCCAATGAGGGTTCATCTGATCGACGGAACTTACGAACTGTTTCGGTACTTCTTCGCCGTCCCGTCACATCAGACTGCCGACGGACGCGAGGTCGGCGCGATCCGTGGCGTACTCGGGTCGATGCTCGGCCTACTCGAAGACGGAGCCACGCATGTTGCCGTGGCGACCGACCACGTGATCGAGTCATTCAGGAACAACATGTGGGATGGCTATAAAGACGGAAGCGAGATGGACCCGTTCATCCTCGAACAGTTCCACCCCTTGGAGGCCGCTCTTGAGTCGATGGGCCTCGTGGTTTGGCCCATGGTCGAGTTCGAAGCCGACGATGGCATGGGGGCCGGCGCCAAGATGGCGGCTACCGATGACCGGGTCGAACAAGTGCTCATCTGCACTCCCGACAAGGATCTTGGGCAGTGCGTGGGTGGGAAAGTTGTCCAGTTCGATCGCCGCAAAGGTGTGATCTACGACGTCGCCGGCGTTCGAGAGAAGTTTGGTGTACCGCCGGAAGCGATTCCCGACTACCTCGGCCTGGTGGGCGACACCGCCGATGGATTCCCCGGGTTGAAAGGGTGGGGGGCGAAGTCGGCAGCCACGGTGCTCGATCGTTATGGTCGGCTCGAGGACATACCCCTCGATAGTGGCACCTGGGACATCAAGGTGAGAAGCGCCGCGAAACTGGCCGCAACATTGGCCGAGAACATCGACCTCGCTATGTTGTTCCGACGCATAGCCACGATCGAGACCGATGCGCCAGTCAGTGCATCGGTTGACGACCTCGAATGGCGAGGGCCGCGCGACGATTTCGCAGAACACGTCAACCTGATCGACGCGCCGCGCCTCGCAGATCGGGCCGCCAGGCTGGCGGATCGCCGCTTCGGATAGAGACCGACTGACCTGTGTTTCTAGGAGCTAAGCCAGTAGGCCCGGTGGATATTCCTCCGGACTACTTTCCGCTCTTGGTTCGCTGCGCTCCCCGGGCCGCTCGCACTAGTGGGGCCACGTCCACCGGCCTCGGCCTCCTAAGCAGATTCTGGGTCGAACCCGCTTGGCGAGAACGTCAGATGCCTTAGGCAGAATTGGACCGCGGGCCCGATCGAGAGCGTGAACCACACGGTGCCAATCCCGATTGGTCCGCCTAGAGCGATTCCGATGGTGAGGACAACAACCTCGATGGTCGTTCTGATCTTCCAAATAGCAATCCCGCGCTTGGCAACTCCGGTCATCAACCCGTCTCGGGGGCCTGGACCAAGCCCGCCGCCGATGTAGAACCCCGTACCCATCGCAAGAACCAGCGGGCCACCAAGCATTAGTAGGATACGAGCCCACATCGCGCTCGGCGGATCGAAGAGCGCCAGACAGATATCGACTACAGGGCCGATAACCAGAACGTTAAGAACGGTGCCAACACCGAGCCGTTCCCCAAGAAGAGGGAACCCCACGACCATGATGGCTCCGACGATAAGGATGATGGTTCCAACCGAGATACCAGTTAGGTCTCCAAGGCCGGAGTGAAAGACGTCCCACGGACCGGCTCCAAGATCGCCAAGCAATAACATCGCGATGCCAACGCCCAACAAAACCAGTCCGAACAGAACGACCGGGACTTGTCTGGCGATCGTTCGAGGTGGGGGAATCTGGACCCACTTGCTGGAAGGCACTGTGACATTGTGCCTGACTTCTTACAGCCACTGGCTCCCTAACTGGCTGCTTGCTCGACTGGATTGGCAAGCACTGGGCAACTACCCAGCTACGCTTCACGATCGTGCCAAGCGACAACATGGAACGTCAGTTGGCCGATCTCAACGAACGCCGCACACAAGCTATGCAACCGGGTTCGGATCGATCGGTCGAGCGTCAGAAGAGCAAGGGCAAGCTGCTCGCTCGCGAGCGCATCGATATGTTGCTCGATCCAGGGTCGTTTAACGAACTCGACCTGCTCGCTAGGCACCGCGCCCTCGACGTTGGGCTTCCAGAGCGTCCATATACCGATGGTGTTGTTACTGGTTGGGGCACGATCGACGGCCGCAAAGTGTTTGTCTTTTCGCAGGACTTTACGGTGTTCGGCGGCGCTCTTGGTGAGGTGTTCGCCGAGAAGATCCACAAGGTGATGGATCTTGCCGAGAGCGTTGGTGCACCGCTCATCGGTCTCAACGATGGTGCAGGGGCCCGAATTCAGGAGGGCGTTGTGGCCTTGGCGTCTTACGGCGGGATTTTCCGCCGCAACGTCAAGGCTTCTGGGGTGATACCCCAGGTCAGCGTAATTCTTGGCCCGTGTGCCGGCGGTGCGGTCTATTCGCCAGCGATGACCGACTTCATCTTCATGGTGCGCGAGACGTCGCACATGTTCATTACCGGTCCTGACGTGGTCAAGACCGTTACCGGCGAAGAGGTCACCCTCGAAGAGCTTGGCGGTGCCCAGTCGCACTCAACTAAATCTGGGGTGGCGACCCACGTTGCCGACACCGAGGAAGCGGCCCTGGAAGACGTTCGGTACCTCCTCAGCTTCTTGCCATCGAACAACCTTGAGGCGGCTCCCGTCTTGGAACCGACCGACGACCCCGAGCGCTCCTGCGATGCGTTGGCGACGATAATGCCCGACAACGCCAACGTGCCGTACGACATGAAGAAGGTGATCGGTGAGGTTGTCGACGACGGCGATTTTTTCGAGCACCACGCTTTGTTCGGCACCAGCATTGTGTGCGGATTCGCGCGCATCGATGGGCAACCGATCGGTGTCGTTGGGAACCAGCCGATGATGCTGGCTGGAGTACTCGACATCGAGTCTTCAGAGAAGGCGGCCCGGTTTGTGCGTTTCTGCGATGCTTTCAGCCTGCCGCTGCTTACGTTCGTCGATGTGCCTGGATTTCTGCCCGGTGTCGACCAAGAGCATGGTGGCATCATCCGCCACGGAGCGAAACTGCTCTATGCCTATTGCGAGGCCACAGTGCCGCGCATCCAAGTCATAACCCGCAAGGCTTACGGCGGCGCGTATGTCGTCATGGACTCAAAGTCTGTCGGATGCGATATTTCGCTGGCCTGGCCATCGGCCGAGATCGCTGTCATCGGCCCTCAGGGTGCGGTCGAAATTCTGCACCGGCGCGATCTTCAGAACTCCGCCGACCCGGTTGCGAAACGCGAAGAGCTGGTTGCCGAGTACGCAGCCAAACACGCCAACCCTTACGTTGCTGCCGAGCGTGGCTACATCGACGACGTCATCGACCCGGTCGACACCCGCCGCAAGGTAGTGGCCGGGTTCCGCATGCTCAGAACCAAACGCGAGGAACTTCCCAAGCGTAAACACGGGAACGTGCCGCTTTGAACCTCGACGTTTCTCCTCAGCCAACCGAAGACGAAGCTGCGGCCATAGTTGTGGCCCTCGAACTGTTGTATCCGACAGCTCCTTGTTCGACGCAGCCCGTTCTGCCGTCGACCAACTGGCGTTTTAGCGGTCGACCATGGTTCAAACCCAGGGGCTGGCCAGCCCAACCGGTGTAGGTCGTGCCTCTCAGTGGGCTGAAGGTCATTGATCTCTCTACAGTTATTGCCGGGCCCGGTTGTGCCAGGCATCTTGGCGACTTCGGAGCCGACGTCATCAAGGTCGAACCACCGGGCGGCGACACCGTCCGTGGAATTGGCTGGAAGGATGCCGATGGTGGATCACTCTGGTGGCGGATGATCTCGCGCAATAAACGTTGTGTTGTGCTGGATCTGCGCGACCCCGACGATCTCGCAACACTGCTTGGATTGTGCGCCGAAGCAGACGTGTTGGTTGAGAACCTTCGGCCGGGCAAGCTCGACGCTCTAGGCGTTGTGGCCGACGACTTGTGGCTAACCAACCCGAAGCTCGTGATCACCCGCGTGACCGGGTTCGGCCAGGACGGCCCGTACGCGGCACGACCTGGGTTCGCCACTATCGCTGAGGCCATGTCTGGATTTGCGAGCATTAATGGCAGCGCGGATGGACCGCCAGTGCTGCCTCCGATTGCCTTAACCGACGAGGTCGCTGCTCTGGCGGCGGCGTTTGCCACCATGGTCGCGCTTCGTAGCGGTCAAGGTCAGATCGTCGACGTCAGCCTCATCGAATCCATGGCCCAGATGATGGGCCCATTGGCCTCGGCCTCGAAGGTTCACGGATACGAGCCGACTCGCATGGGGTCTAGCTTGCCGTACACGGCTCCCCGTGGAACCTACTTATGCTCCGATGGGCAATGGGTCGCGATTTCGGCGTCGGCCGACACGATCGCCGAACGAGTGATGCACATGATTGGCCTCGGTGACGACGGGCGCCTAACTAGCTTCGCCGGTCGCGTCGCCCACCGGGATCTAATTGACGTTCACCTGTCAGAGTTCATAGCTCAACGATCTAGATCTGATGTTGTTTCGGCATTTTCAGAAGCCAGCGCGGCATGTGCGCCCGTCTACTCGATGAGCGAGTTCGTTCAAGACGAACACACTCTCGCTCGAGAGATCGTCGTCTATGTCGACGAGATTCCGATGCAGGGTCCGGTGGCTAAGCTGTCCAAAACGCCTGCCAATCTCAAATGGTCGGGCCCCAAGCTGGCTGAGCATCAACATATCCTTAGTGAACCTGGCTGGCCCACCGCCTCTCCATAGAGGTCGGCGAAGTTCATTCAGCGTAGGCAACTTCGATTCGATCCTGAGGCCAATCGCGCGCCCGCTCAAGCGCCACGTCGGCCTGAGAGAGCAACTCATCGGCGTCCATAGCGTGGGTCGGGTAACAGGCTATGCCCGCCCATACATGAGTAGGAAGCTGGTCTTCGAGAGCGCGTCGTACGCGCTCGACAACCCACACTGCACCGTTCTCAGGAGTGTCTTCCAGAACTAGGGCGATATCGGTTTCGCTCATGACACAAGCGGTGTCGCACTCGCGCAGTGTGTCGTGAATTGCGACCGCGACCGACCGGTCCCGGTCTGAGGTTGTGGTTCCGGCCTTGGCGACGATCTGTAGACGGACCACGGCAACAGGTTTCAAGAATCTTCGAGCGGCGGTGACCCGGTTGCGCACCGCGACTTCGAAGTATTCGGCGCTGAGAAGGTCGCCTTGCATGGCATCTGTATTCGACGGCGCTAGGACCGCATCGGACGACCCATCGACGTGGCCGGTAGCTGATGGAACCGCTCGGTGCGAAACGGGCTTTCGGAGCGTTCCCACGGCGGCTCCAAGCGAGCACAACCCGGCCGCAAGCCCGAGCGGCGGCATCGCAAGCATCAACGATGCTACGCCGAGACCGAGACCTGTCACGCCGATGGCGAACGCGCCGAGGTTGGCCGCACCCTCGGCTTCTGGTCTCCGTTCCGATTCGACGCGTTCCGACATCGCCCACCTATCGGACAGTGGGTGGCCTAATTCAAGGCCGATGCTCCATCTATGAACGAGCGTTCAGTATTAGATCTGACATGTCTCGAACGATGGCTGCGAGTTCGTAGTCCTTCGGTGTGTAGATACGCACAACCCCAGCCGCGGATAGATGGCGTTGATCGTCGTCGGGGATGATGCCTCCGACAACAACGGGGACGTTGACCCCTGCCGCGTCCAACGCTGTCTGCACCTGGGGAACCAACTGCATGTGTGCGCCAGAAAGGATCGAAACTGCGACCAACTCTGCGTGATGTTGGGCAGCGGCACGGGCGATTTCGTCTGGCGTGGTTCGGATTCCCGCATAGGCGACGTCCATACCTCCATCACGCGCGGCTACGGCCACTTGCTCAGCACCATTGGAGTGTCCATCGAGCCCTGGTTTTGCGATCAATACTCTTGGCGGCCCGCCCTCGTGTTGGCCGTTCGACTCGGCCAAGGCACTGAGCTCGGTTGATGGCGCGCTGACATCGTCGATGCCGGTCGGAGCTCTGAACTGCCCGAACACGTCGCGCAAGGTCTCGGCCCACTCCCCGGTAGTGACTCCGACCTTTGCCGCCGCGATAGTCGGCTCCATTATGTTGGTGTCTGACTCAGCAGCCGCCTTGAGATTGGCAAGGGCCTGAGCCACCGCAGCGTTGTCTCTGCCGGCTCGCCACTTGGTCAGGTCCGAGATCAGCGCCGGCTCGACATCAGGATCGACCTTCAGGATCTGTTCGCTATGCCCGAGCGGCGATCGTTCGCTCTCGATGTAGTCGTTTACTCCGATCACCTTCAGGTCGCCAGATTCGATGGCCCTGATGCGAGCTGTATGTGACGTGACGAGGCGTTTCTTGAGTTCACCGATGGCGTTGAATGCGCCGCCCATCGCCTCTATTTCGGCTAGTTCAGCCTTAGCTTGGATGATGAGTTCGGAAGTTCGTGCTTCGACGATGTGCGAACCATCGAATATGTCGCCGTGTTCGAGAAGGTCTGTTTCATAGGCAAGCACCTGTTGCATCCGAAGGGACCACTGCTGGTCCCATGGCCGAGGCAAGCCGAGCGCTTCGTTCCACGCCGGCAGCTGGACCGAACGGGCTCGAGCATTCTTGGACAGGGTGACGCCAAGCATCTCAAGAACGATTCTCTGAACATTGTTTTCTGGCTGGGATTCGGTGAGACCAAGCGAGTTGACTTGCACCCCATACCGAAACCGGCGGAGCTTGGGATCGGTGACGCCGTACCGATCAGCGGTGATCTCATCCCATAGCTGGGTGAAGGCCCGCATCTTGCACGTTTCTTCGACGAAACGGATACCCGCGTTGACGAAGAACGAGATCGAATCGAACTTCTCGGCGTCCACTTGACCGCTGTCTCGCACTGCGTCAAGCACGTCGATTGCGGTACCGAGCGAAAACGCGATCTCCTGCACCGGAGTGGCGCCGGCCTCTTGCAGGTGGTAGCTGCAAATGTTGACAGGATTCCACTTCGGCGCGTGTTTGGAGCAGTACGCGACCATGTCGACGATGAGTCTGCGGCTGGCCTCCGGAGGGAAGATATGGGTTCCTCGACTGAGGTATTCCTTGACGATGTCGTTCTGGGTCGTGCCTCGAAGAGCCTCCGGGTCGACGCCCTCTGCCTCGGAATGGGCGATGTAGAGCCCAAGGAGCCAGGCTGCGGTGGCATTGATGGTCATCGACGTGTTCATTTCGCCGGTGGGGATGCCGTTGAAGAGGGCCCGCATGTGCCCAATGTGACCGACTGGCACTCCTACTTTGCCGACTTCACCGGCAGCGAGGGGATGGTCCGAGTCGTAACCCGTCTGAGTTGGAAGGTCGAATGCCACCGACAGGCCGGTCTGGCCTTTGGCAAGGTTGGTGCGGTAGAGATCGTTTGAAGCCTCGGCCGTCGAATGACCCGAGTATGTCCTCATCAACCATGGACGATCGCGTTCAGTCACCAGTGCCAGCCTTGTTGGTTGGGCGAGTTAGTTGTCAGTCGCGCGGTTCGAACACCATTGGCTGGGTCCAAACCGAGGCGGAGGGTCGCTTGATCGCAGCGTCGAGGAGCTGGAGGTAGTCGTCGCGTTCGATGTCGACTGCCCCGAGGCTTTCGAGGTGAGGAGTTAACCACTGCACGTCTAGCAAGGCGCCACCGGTCGACTTCATGGCGTCGACCAGGGCAACGAGAGCCACTTTCGACGCGTCTCGTTCGGTGTGAAACATGGACTCGCCTGCGAAGAACGCTCCGAGGGCAACGCCATAAAGACCACCCACCATCTCGTCGTCGAGCCAAACCTCGATGCTGTGTGCCCAGCCGAGCTCGTGAAGGCCGATGTAGGCGTTGGCGATGTCGTCGTTGATCCAGCCGTGAGGTCGGGTCGGGTCTCCGCAGGCAGCGACTACGTCGTGAAACGAGGTGTTCAGCGTGATTTTGAAGCGGCGGCACGACTGTCGGAGCGACCGACTTACGCGTAGATTGGACAACGGAATGATGGCTCGGGGGTCTGGTGACCACCAGCCAACGGTTCGGCCTAGCGGCATCGGGAACAGCCCCTGGCGGTACGCCTGCAGAAGGGTGCCAGGTTCGAGGTCGGCGCCCGCACCAACTAGTCCGTTCTCGTCTGCGGTCGAGGGTGGCGGAAATGACCAACGCGTTGCTGGTGGTTCCACTTGACCTGCAACGTCTGTTTGTCGCTGGGCGGTACTCACAGCCCTGATGATGCCACGCGAACAACCGATTTGCAGTTTCGGCGTTGGCGTTTGAGACGCCGACCATCATCGCTTGTTCAGCCGTAGGGGTAGAAGCCGATTCCGCTTTTGCGCCCAAGGTGACCTGCGGTGTGCATTCGCTTGAGTGTCGGTGCGGGCGTGAGCCAAGGATCGCCGAACTCTTCTTTCAGGGCGGTGAGGATCGACACACTGGTATCGATCCCGATGAGGTCGAGGAGTGCGAGCGGCCCCATGGGGAAACCGCATCCGCCTTTCATCGCCGTGTCGATGCCTTCGGCGTCGGCGGTGCCACGCTCGAGCATTCGTACTGCGTTGTTCAGGTAAGGGAACAACAGAGCATTGACGATGAAACCAGCCTCGTCCTTGACTGCCACGACATCTTTGCCGCAGCTTGATGCGAACTCGCTAACGATCGCCATCGTTTCGTCTGAAGCCGTTAACGGCTTAACGATTTCGACCAGCGACATCACCGGCGCGGGGTTAAAGAAATGTACGCCACAAACCCGATCGGCCCGGTTGGTGGCCATTGCCATGTCGACCACCGGAAGTGTGGATGTGTTGGTGGCCAAGATGGTGGCTGGCCGGCAAAGGTCGTCGAGTTCGGCGAACAGGGCGAGCTTGACGTCGAGGTCCTCGACCACAGACTCGATCACGATGTCGCACTCCGAGAGGGCCCCAAGATCTGAAGTGCAACTGATTCGAGCTAGCGCGGCATCGGCGTGTGCGACCTCGATCCGGCCCTTGTCGACTTGTCGACGCAACGACTTTGCCGTGTTGGCGACAGTTGCATCGGCCGACGCCATGTTACGAGACCGAAGTATCACCTTGTGGCCAGCGACCGCGGCCACCTCAGTGATTCCTGAACCCATGATTCCTGAGCCGACGATCCCGATCAACATGTTGCAGCCTCCATGCGAGCTATCAGCCAATGGCTTCGTTGTATGCCTCGACCTGATCCGGCGTCGCTTCAGTGATTGATATCGAGTCGATCACGATGTCGACCGCTGGAAGGTCGGAAACTTCGGTGTCGACGGCATGCATTTCGAGCGCTACGTCGATGCCGTCAATGACATGTCCGAAAAGCGAGAAGTTAGGCGGAAGCGCTTCACCGTTTGGGCCAGTCACTATAAAAAACTGCGCTCCGTTGGTAGACGGGTCGCTGCCCTGGTTGGCCATCGCCAGCGACCCAACCCGGTACTGACCGGCCTGAGGGCTGCCGCCGTCGAAGGTGTAACCAGGCCCACCGGTACCGTTTAGACCTTCGACATCTCCACCCTGAACCATGAAGTCCTCGATGACGCGATGGAATAGCACTCCTTCGTAGGCTCGATTGCGGGCGAGGAATACGAAGTTGTTAACGCTGGCCGCGTCGCGGGTGGGATCGAGCACGATTTCCATGGTTCCGAGACTGGTGTTCATCTCGGCTGCATAGAACGTGTCGAGGTCGATACACAAGGGTGGCGGCTGCTCGAATCGAGCGGTGACCTCGGCCGAGCCGTCTTCTGGTGGACACTCGCCTTCGCTAGGCGCTCGTAGGTCCACGGTGGTCGTGGTAGCAGGCGCCACCGATGTAGCACTGCCTTGAGCGGAACTGTCGTCAGCGGCACTGTCTTGAGCAGCATTGTTTTGAGCGTCACTGTCGTCAGCAACTACCCCTTCGATGTTCTGGCCGGTTGTTCCAGCCCCGTCGTCGTCATCGCCGTCGCCAGCGAACATGTTGTAGAGCACTATTGCGCCAATGGCCAGCGCGATGATGACAACCCACCGTATTGCTTGACGTTTGCGGCGTACCGAAGCCTGTGCGGCCAACTCGGATTCGACTCTGGCCATGCGGCCAGCCTTTTGACGTGCTCGTTTTTCACTACCCATTGTGGTCACGGTACCAACGGGTCAGCCAGTGGCGGCGCCGCGGCAAGACATAGAAACTCAGGGCGAGTGCCGCCGACGAGACGGTAGCGTTGTCGTCCGTGGCTTTATTGGTCCAAAAGTTTGGCGGCACGTCGGTTGCGAATGCTGACCGCATGCGCGAAGTAGCCGAGCAGGTCAAGCGCTGTTGTTCCCGCGGCGACAGCATCGTTTTGGTTGTCAGCGCCATGGGCAAGGAGACGGACGAGTTATTGCGCCTCGCCGATTCGGTGTCATCTGCACCCCCAACACGTGAGATGGACACGCAAGGCCATAGCGCTTATGTGCATGGCGTTGCACGACATTGGTGTACCTGCCGATTCATTTACCGGCAGCCAGGCTGGATTCGTCACTGATACCAACCATCAGAAGGCAAAGATACTTACCGTCGATCCGTACAGAGTTCGCGAAAGCGTCGACGCTGGACGGGTTGCCGTTGTTGCCGGGGCTCAGGGTGTCTCGACCGACAACAACGTAACTTTCCTAGGTCGAGGCGGTTCTGATACCACCGCCGTCGCCCTGGCACACGGCCTAAATGCCGACGCATGCGAGTTGTTTACCGATGTATCGGGTGTATTCACGTCCGACCCGCGGGTAGCGATGGCGGCAACTAAAATCCCGCAAATCTCGTTCGACGAGTTACTTGAAATGACTGCCGTTGGCTGCCCGAAGCCAGCAATGAGGTCGGTCGAAGTTGCGAGGGCCTACGGCGTGCCACTTCATGTGCGGTCCGCCTTCACCTGGGAATCGGGCACATGGGTAATCGAGGAAGGACCAGATGTGGAGAAGGCAATAATCAAGGGCATCGTGCCAGATACATCTCAGGCCAAGGTGACCCTCATCAGGGTCAAGGACGAGCCTGGCATCGCTGCGGCTCTGTTTCGCACCCTTGCCGACGACAATGTGAACGTCGACATGATCGTGCAGAATGTCAGCGACCACGGACGAACCGATATCTCGTTCACTGTTCCGCGCCAAGATTTGGCTGTTGCCAGTGCCACGTGCGAGCAGATGGCGGGGACTCTCAGCTTCGATGCTGTGACCACCGATTCTACGATCGGTCGTGTATCGGTTGTAGGAGCCGGCATGGCATCGAACCCTGGCGTTGCTGCCACCATGTTCGAAGTACTCGCCGCCAACAAGGTCAACATCGGCATGATCTCCACCTCGGCCATTCGTATCAGCTGCGTAGTCGATGAGGCCGACGTCGACCGCGCCACCGTTGCCCTCCACACCGCCTTTGGCCTCGACGCCCCAACCACCGGTATCCCTTAGGCCGTCGGCCATCCCCGCTTTGGGTGGGGTTTGTGCACCCGATATTGCGACGCACTGCATCGATGGACGCCGGTAGCCTCGCGGACATGAAGATCGGCATCGTTGGTGCCACCGGCCAGGTCGGTGGCGTCATGCGCAAAATATTGGTCGAAAGAGAGTTTCCTTTCGACGAGATTCGACTCTTTGCTTCGTCTCGTTCTGCGGGACGCAAGCTGCACGTCGGCCATAACGAGATCACCGTCGAAGATGCCGACACCGCCGACTACTCGGGCCTCGACATCGTGTTGTTCTCGGCAGGTAAGACAGCATCGTTGCGCCTCGCCCCAAAGGTGGCCGCCGCCGGAGCGACGGTCATCGACAATTCGTCCGGCTGGCGAATGGACCCAGACGTTCCGCTGGTTGTGTCAGAGGTGAATGCTCACGACCTCGACGACATTGCCAAGGGCATCGTTGCCAATCCCAACTGCACCACGATGGCGTTCATGCCGGTAGTCAAACCGCTTGATACCGAGGCCGGCTTGGAAGCCATGATCGTCAGCACCTACCAGGCGGTTTCGGGGGCTGGTCTTGCCGGCGTCGATGAGCTTGGCGAGCAACTGCTCAAAACAGTCGACAGGGCGACGGCTCTAACCCACGATGGCACTGCCGTCGACTATCCCCCTCCTTCATCGTTTCCCGGAGTCGTTGCCCACAATGTTCTGCCGCTAGCGGGCAGTTACGTCGACGACGGGTCCGGCGAGACCGACGAAGAACAGAAGCTGCGCAACGAGAGCCGCAAGATTCTCGGACTGCCCAACTTGGCAGTCTCAGGAACATGCGTCCGGGTTCCGGTTTTCACCGGGCATTCGTTGTCGATAGCGGCTTCGTTCCGCGACCCCATTTCAGTCGAGCGAGCTACTGAGATTCTCGGCGCCGCCGACGGTGTTGTCCTCAAAGACGTGCCCACTCCGCTCCAGGCTGCGGGAACTGACCCTTCGATCGTCGGACGGATTCGTGTCAATACCGTGTTCGAGAACGGCCTCGATTTCTTCGTCTCTGGCGACAATCTGCGCAAAGGGGCGGCACTTAACACTGTGCAGATTGCTGAGGCCCTGCTCGCTAGGCGT
>JAADHX010000046.1 GCA_013151655.1 Actinomycetota bacterium | reverse complement strand
GCTGCTGTTAGCACAACCAATTGCATCCCAACGCAGCTGGTCGGCCATCACAAACAACAAGTTTCGAACCGTCACCTGCTCAGGATTGTCGATGTGAACGTCAACGTCCAATGCAACCTGACAAATCGGCGCCAACGCGGTGAGACCGATGTCACCGCCGCAAGACTCTGGGTTGTTTCTATAGTCGTATTACTCGATTACTCACTTACAAACTTACGCATTTACTCTCCCAACTACTCAACTAGGACGAACCACATGCGCTTTCCAGCAACACCTCAAGACGGACCAGCCCGCGGACGTCGGCGCGGACCCGGCGGCCGCCGCCAACAAGAGCCGACACCAACCACCGCTGAAGAACTAACAGCCTGGTTCGTTGGCAGCCTTCCCGACAGTTGGTTCTCCGAGCCGATCGAGATCGACTTCGATCGCGACGAGATCATCGTGACCGGCGTGCTCCCTGTTCCCGATCTGGGTGACAATCCGAGCACCGAAGTCGCCGAACAGGCTCGAATCGAGACATTTCGCGAAGAAACCAGGGACCGACGAATGGGTATCGCCGAACGGGCCCAATCGACGTTCCGCCGGAAGGTCTCATGGGCCACTACGTGTGGCGAAAGTCGTTCCAACTACACCGTCGGCAACGTTCCGGTCATGACCAGACTATTGATGGACGATCGAGCCACGCTCGACACGCTCATCGACGCCGGCGTGGCCAGAAGTCGAAGCGAGGCCCTGGCCTGGTGCGTTCGTCTGGTAGCCGACAACGAAACCAGCTGGCTAGAAGAGTTGCGTTCGGCCATGAGCGCTGTCGAAGACGCCAGAACCAAGGGCCCAACCTCGACGAGGCGCTAACGGCGAGACGTTAGGTTTCCAACGTTCGGTCAAGTTATTCTGCGACATCGGCCGGCACAGCTCCGACGGCCGAACCGAGGGGACCCAATGGCAGACAGCGACGTCAAAGCACTGACCGACAACATCGAGACACCCACCTTCGAAAGCACTGCTTTCACGAAACCGCCACCGCTTGGCGAAGCGACGGTCGCCCTCGTTACGACGGCCTCGCTTCATCATGGCGACCAAGAGGACTTCACCCCAACCGACATCGGCTACCGCGTGCTCGATGGCTCACGTCGCGATTATCAGACCGGGCACTGGAGCCCAAACTTCGACGCGGTGGGTTTCGCGTACGACATGAACACCGTGCTACCGCTCGATCGCCTGGACGAGCTGGCGGCCAGCGGTGTCATAGGCAAGGTGAGCGAGCACCACCTCTCCTATTCCGGCAACCAGTTCGACCTAACAGGTGTCCGTATGGACTCAGGCCCAGCCGGTGCCAAATGGCTGAAGGACCAAGGCGTCGACATTGTTCTGTTCACGCCTATATGACCCATGTGCACGCGTACCGTGAGTACGCTCGCCCACGTCTTTGAGGCTGCTGGTCTGGCCACCATCGCACTTGGCTCTCAGCGCAACCAGATTGTCAACACCGCGCCACCGCGGGGGTTGTGGTGCGACTTCCCGCTTGGTCGCCCGCTCGGGAAACCGGGTGATCCCGAGTTCCAACACCGAGTACTAACCGCTGCCTTCGCTCTGCTCGACGCTACTGAACCAGTGTTTGCCGAGTTCGAAGAAGCCATCATCGACGACGGGTCCGATGTCGTTTCATGCGCTTTGCCGCCGCGCTCGGACCCCGATGCCCACCCTGCGATCGATGAGGCCAACGGTCTCCGACCCGCCTACGACCGGGCTGTGGCCGAGCATGGCAACCGGATCGGTGCGGGCAGGGCTATCGACGCCGATCACATCGCCGATGCCATCGACGCGTTCATCCGAGTCATGGACGGTGTCGCGTGGAAGGACGCCGAAATTCCCGGGGTTCCAGCGCGTGTCAGCCAAGACATCCGCGGTTACTACGAAACTGCGCTGCTCGGTTTGGTCGACCATGCGCCATCGGCTTGGTCTGGTACCCGCTGGTTCCTCGACGAGACCGAGGCCGGGAAGGTCATCCTCGGGGCCAGAGCTCAGATGAAGGCCGACGACGTCAAGTTTCCAGTCTGGTTCTACATGGCGCCGGGAGATCGTTAGTTCCCAATTTTTCGATCCGTCGGGAACCGACATGGCTCGGCTGTACGTCTAAACAGGCGACCCCCCAAGAAAGTTGTGACCGTGCCTCTCAAGTTACTGGCAGTTCTGTTTGCCATCGTTGCCCTAGCCTCGGCCTGTGGCGACTCCGTCGACACATCAAACGCTGCCGACACCACTGTCGGCACCACCTCGCCGGAACCACCAACCAATGCCAGCGACAACGACGCCGCTGTTTCTGGCCCGGCCACCGGTACCTGCTTGGCCGGAGATGAAGATTGCCAAGACACTGGTGGCGACATCTCCGCGCCTGCACTCCCGCTCCCTGGTGACACCGACGACGACGAAACTGGCGCGCCGGTTGAAGCCGTAGAGGGGTACTTGCTTTCGGGCCCCGACGGCATGTTCCTGTGCGAAGTTCTGTTCGAATCGTTGCCACCGCAGTGCGGCAACCCTGTGGCCGAGGTTGTAGGTCTAGACCTTAGCCAGATCAACGACTTCATCGACCCAGAAGATGGCGGGCTTCTTACCGCGCAGGGAATCACCTGGAGTGAGTCGTACGTAACCTTGTTCGGCGTGCTGGTCGACGGGAAGCTGAACGTCAACTAGGCCCGGCTCTAGCTAAGCGCCAAGGCAAGTGGTTCGAGGCGCGCCGCGTCGACGGCACCACGCATCGACCACACCACGATGTCGACTCCAGCAACGAAGAACGACTGAGCCAGGTCATTTAGTTCAGATGGCGAACTGTCTTGGTCGAATCCCAAGTGGACAGACCGAGATATCTCGGTCTGATCACGGCCAACAGTCTCGCAGTGGCCACGCAGAATTTCGTCGAGTTCGAGCCAATCGGCTGGGGCCTCAGGAAAGGTCATGTCCCATTGATCGGCGAATTGGGCCACGGTTCGTAACGTGCGACGCTTTCCTTTGCCACCGATCACGATCGGAATCCGCTCCTGGACCGGTTTGGGCTCACACCACGCTTCGGTGAGGTCGTAGTAGGCACCTTGGAAGTTCGTGGTCTTGTCGGCCAACAACGAAACAATGACCTCCACACCCTCTTCGAAACGGTCAGAACGCTCGCGCAGTGTGCCGAGTTCGATTCCGTAGGCAGTTGATTCCATCTCGTTCCAGCCAGCGCCCAACCCGAGCTCAAAGCGACCGCTCGAGATGTGATCGATGGTGGCTGCCATGTTGGCAGTCACCGCTGGGTGTCGATGATGCATGCCGTTAACCATGGCGCCGATGCGGATTCGACTTGTGGCTTGAGCGAGCGCAGCCAGCATCGTCCAGCCTTCAAGATTCGGGCCATCGTAGGGTGGAGCCAGCGGATAGAAATGGTCCCAGTTCCAGGCCGACTCAAACAGCTCAATGTCGTCGGCAGCCCGCCAGAGGTCGAGGAAGGCTCTCCACTCGGCGTGGTGTGGCGGAGTTTTGATCGCATGACGTCCCATGCCATGACCGTAGTGGCCAGATACGGCGAGGTGCCCATTTCATGATCGCGCGACGAGGTCAGCGAGCTTGCGATTGATGGGGTTGCTGAGCGACAGCTGGGTTTCGGTTCTTACAATCTCGGGCGACGCCACAACTCTCTGGAGGATCTCGTGAAGGTCGTCGTTCGATCGAGCCACAACCTTGCAGAGTAGGTCGCCGCCGCCGGTGACGGTGTGGACCTCGAGCACCTCAGGAACCTTGGTAAGGCTGTCCACCACGGCTTCGTGCGCACCTTGGCTTATCGAAAGAGACACGAAAGCGACGACGCCAAAGCCGGTAGCCGCTGGGTTCAGGTCAGGGCCAAAGCCAATGATGGTCTCGCGATCGATGAGCCGTTCGAGGCGCAGCTGAATCGTGCTCCGAGTGACACCGACCGAACTGGCCAACGACGTAACCGTAGCCCGGGGTGTTGCGCACAGAGCGCCGATCAGCCGGCGGTCGATGTCGTCGAAAGTTCTACTCATTGTGACGTCCTTGCGACGATGTTACTGTCCACTACCTAGTAATTTGATCGGTTCTACATCGAAACAACAGCATATTGCATAGTCGTGTTGAACTCCACCGTCGTTCTGGCCAAACTATCCAGACACTCCGACGAAGGGCCGCAACGTGTCATATCTCAAGAAGGTCGACCACATCAGCTACGCCTGCGAGCACGGCTCAATCGAAAAGTGGGCGTGGTTTCACATCGAAGTCGAAGGTGGCACTCTCATCAACCGCATCGACGATGTCCGCCCCGACGACCCGGATTCTTCGATGAAAATCTGGTGCATCGACTACGGCGACTTCGGCGTGGCCCTCATCGAAGGTATCGATCGTGGTCTAAAGTCACAGGTGACCAAGTTCGTAGATGCTCACGGCGACCACGCCGTTCAGCATGTGGCATTCGATACTCACGACCTCGACAAGTTTCGAGCCCACTTGGGCGAGATGGGTGGAGACCCTCGCGGCAAGACTCTCGTTCGCAACGACGGCTTCGGGATGCTTAAGCAGATGTTTGCCCGCGGGTACAGCGAGGGAGACGCCGCCGAGAACTCGTTCCCTGAATACTGCCAGCGTCCTCAGGTCGGCGATTCTGAAGACGAAGTTGCCATCACGTTTGCCGAGGAAACGGGCAAGGGTTTCTACGACCAAATCGAAGATGCCATCGCTGCCGGCGATGAGCGCCCGTTCTTTACGTTCGACAAGATGCCGACCGGCTGGACTGTGCCCAAGGCCAACCCGCGCGGCCGCTAACCGAGCTCGCCTTTCGGTGCCAAACGCGCACCGTCACGGTGGACGAACCCCACCCAAAGGCGTGATTACTACAGGGCGAAATCGGCGAGACCGCAGCCGACCGAAAAGATCGGGATTGGCTCGTAATAGTGAAGCGTGCCCTTCGAGCCTGCAGCGGCGGCCGCTATCGCAATGTGGGCGCGAATCTCGAACCCGCCTTGACCTGCGTCGAGGTAGGTCTCCTCATCGGAGTACGACAGGAGCTGGTCGCGGTCGTTGCGACACCATCGATCCATGAACTCAAGGTCCCATTCGACGTTGATCTTGCCCGAATCTGGCGTAGCCGGCCAGTGCGAGATACCCCCGGTTCCTATGAGCGCGATCCGTTCTGGCCGCGCATCGGCCGCACGACGGATGGCTTCACCAAAGTTCCATGCCCGACCCAGCGGCGTAAGGGGTGGTCCTTGGCAGTTGATGTTGACCGGAATAACGGGCAAGTCGTAGGTGGGAGTCAGGAAGTGCAGCGGAACCGATATGCCATGATCGAAACGCCACTCTTCGGCAAAGGCAACGTCGTGAGTTTCCATCACACTCTTGATGAGCTGTTCGCTTAGATCGCGGTTTCCCGGAACGCGAACACGATCGATTCCGAGCCAGCCTGGGTCTTCGATTGGGCCTTCGTAGAAGTCGGCCATTCCCATCGCGTACGAGGGCATGTTGTTCATGAAGAAGTTGGCGAAGTGCTCAGCGGCAACCACGACAAGCGCGTCGGGGTTGCTGGCCTCGAGCCGCTGCCGCATTGTATCGAACGCGACGTACAGCGAATCTCGGACAGCGGGATCGGCCTGATCCTGGCGACCGGTGATTCCGGGAGCGTGAGGGCACACGCCGGCGTATACGAGCGGCATCAGGCGTCCTTCGCGTTTGTGTTTGGCGTGACCTGACCAAGGCTGGCCGAGTGCGCGTCGGTGCCTTCGTAACCGGTAACGGCATACACACCTTCGCGAACGGGACCATGCTGGACTAGTCCGTCGCGCATCAACTGAAGGTAATCGGCCCATTCGATTTTGTGAAGCGCGGCGAAATGCATGAGGATCTGGCCGTTGACGCCAAGGTGGTAGAGCAAGCCGATGTCGGGTTCGGTCAGTGCGTCTCGCTCGATTTCGCTGAGCTCATACCCCGCTACTGCGCCGTCGCGGTCAGCCTCGTACTCGGATTGAACACGCGGGTCGCGATTCAGCTCGTACAGAAACTTCTGAACGTAGTAGAGACTCACCGGGGCTACTCCTACCAGCTCGCCGCAATGTACTGCGTTTCGCAGAACTCATAGATGCCTTCGCTGGCGCCCTCTCGCCCGAGGCCAGACTGTTTCATGCCACCGAAGGGGGCCGCTGGGTCTGACATAGCGCCGCGGTTGAGCCCGACCATGCCGGACTCAAGACGTTCGCAAACGTTGAGGCCCCGACCAATATCGCCGCTGTAGACGTAGGCGGCGAGCCCCATTTCGGTGTCGTTGGCCTGATCGATCATGGCGTCGGTGTCGGTGAAGGAGATGATCGGGGCGACCGGGCCGAAGATCTCTTGGGTTGTTATGGCCGACCCCTCAGCCACGTTTCCGAGCACGGTTGGTTCATAGAAGAACCCGGAGCCAGCAATCGCCGAACCCCCGACGGCAACCTGAGCACCGGAGTTGACGGCCTCGTCAACGAGCGCGGTGACAGTGAGCACGGCGTCGGCGTTAATGAGCGGTCCGCAGGTGACAGATTCGTCGAAGCCACTACCAGTCTTGATGGCACCCATCGCTTTGGCCAGTTTGGCGGTGAACGCATCGGCGATTTCGCTTTCGGCGAAGAACCGGTTGGCGGCGGTGCAGGTTTCGGCCGAGTGGCGCATCTTGGCCGTCATAGCGCCTTCGACGGCGGCATCGACATCGGCATCGTTGAACACGATGAAGGGGGCGTTTCCACCCAGCTCCATGGCGACCTTCAACACCCGGTCGGCGCACCGCTTCAGCAGCACTCGGCCCACCTCGGTCGACCCAGTGAACGACACCATCCGCGTTGCATCGTGAGCGGTGGCGGCTTCGAACCATGATCCAGCCGTCAGCGTCGGAACCACGTTGACCACTCCAGCGGGCACGCCAGCCTCGTGAAGTAGCTCGCCGATTCGCAACGCCGTCAGGGGTGTTTCTTTGGCCGGTTTGATAACCGCCGCATTTCCAGCGGCAAGCGCTGGGGCTACCTTGCGGGTAATCATGGCCGCGGGGAAGTTCCATGGGGTGACCATCACCACCACCCCGACCGGCGGATGCCTGACGATGATCTTGTTGTTGCCAGCTGGCGCCGTGCCAATTGATCCGTGGATGCGAACTGCCTCTTCGCTGTTCCACCGGAAGAACTCGGCCGCATAGGCAATCTCGCCTTTGGCGTCGGCAAGCGGTTTGCCGTGTTCTCTAACGATGATCTCGGCCAGCTCGTCGCTGTGGGCCAGCAGAGTCGACCAACAGTTGCGAAGGATTTCGGCTCGTTCTCGAGGTGGAGTTTGGGCCCATTGCTTTTGTGCGATCGCTGCGGCGTCTACGGCTGCGGTCGCGTCGGCCGGGGTGCCTGCGGCAACAGTCGCGACCTCTTTGCCGGTTGCCGGGTCGGTGACACTTATGCGGTCGCCGCCGGCTCCGTCGAGCCACTTGCCGCCGATGAGAATCTGGTCCTGCATGTCAGCCTCCAAGTTTCGGAATGTTATGGGTATCGAGAGCGACGGAGATATTCTTGGTCTCGGAGAAGAAGTCGAGGCTCCAGTCGCCTCCGTCGCGTCCGATGCCGCTGCGTTTCGTGCCACCAAAGGGTGTGGGTAGATGACGGACGTTCTGGGAGTTGACCCAGATCATCCCCGCTTCGAGAGCTCGAGCTACCCGGTGGGCTCGGCCGACATCGCCAGTCCATAGGTATCCGGCCAGGCCATAGTCGACATCGTTGGCAATTGTTATGGCGTCGGCCTCATCGTCGAACGGGATCGCCGTCAGAACCGGCCCGAAGATCTCCTCTTGGGCGACCTTCATGTCGTTGGTGGCGTTGGTGAACAGTGTGGGCGCCACGAAGTTGCCACCCGCAGGAGCATCGACCCAGTTGGTCCCGACGTTGACAGTTGCGCCTTCGACGGCTGCTAACTCGACGTAGCTCCGCACCTTCTCGCTGTGTAGCGGGTGCACTAGCGGACCGACGACCGATGCTGGGTCGAGTGGATGACCGACCGGAATCGACTTGATCATTTGGGCCATGCGCGCGGTGAAGTCGTCGTAGATCGAGGCCTGGACGAGCAGCCTGCTTGAACTCGTGCAGCGCTCGCCGTTGAGGCTGTAGATCATGAAGATAGCCGCGTCCAAGGCCCGCTCTAGGTTGGCGTCGTCGAACACTATGACGGGGTTCTTGCCGCCAAGTTCGAAGTGCAATCGCTTGAGCGTGGCCGCGCTCTGAGCTTGAATGCGCGAACCCGTAATCGACTCGCCAACGAACGCCACCGCAGAAATCGCCGGGTGCTCGGTAAGGGACTTGCCTGCCGTTTCGCCGAGCCCGTGAACGGTGTTGAGCACACCGGGAGGTAGGCCGGCTTCTAGGGCGATCTCCGACAACAACGCTGCGGTCAGCGGGCTCCATTCGGCTGGCTTGTGAACCACAGTGCAGCCGGCGGCGAGGGCAGGTGCGATCTTCCACGTAGACAACATGAACGGTGTGTTCCATGGTGTGATGACGCCGACGGGCCCTAGCGCACTTCGGGTCGTGTAGTTGATGTGGTGGGCATCGGGCAGCGATTGACCATTAGCTGCATTCGGTGCTTGGTCGGCGAAGAACCGAAAGTTGGCCGCGCCTCGCAACGCGGCGGCGCCCATGAACCGCATCGTCTGACCGGTGTCAATGCACTCGGTCACGGCAATCTGGTGGGCTCGTTCTTCGATCAGATCGGCCACATCGTGAAGGATCTGTTTGCGCCGTTTGCCTGGCGTCTGAGACCATTCGCCAAACGCGCTTGCCGCAGCAGTTGCGGCTAAGTCAACGTCGGCCTCATCACCAGCGGCAACATCGCCCAACGCGGCACCATCGATCGGCGAATTGTTGGCGAACACCTCACCGCTGACGGCACCAACATGTTCGCCGTTGATCATGTGCAGTAGCGGCGATTGTTTGAACCGTGCGAGATGGGTATCGGCCGCGACCATGTTCTGTTCGAATGTGTGAGAAGAGCCGACCATCAAGCCTCCAGGACTTTGGTGCGAACGTGGTTTCGGTTGATACGAAACTCGGCGTCGATTTCTTGGACCTCAACACTAAAAGCACAGGCGTTGGCCGAGCCAATGTGGTCTAGTTCGGCCTCGGCAGCGTCGATCAGGGCCTCAATGAACCGACGCTTCGCATCGTCGGATCGACCCGGTCCGATTCGGGCGATGATGGCGACAAACAGGTGCGAAGTATCGCCGTCGGCAATCCGATAATTCTCTCGGCGAGCAGCACGAGTTCGCAACGCTTCGAGAGCTGACAGACCGTGTTCCAGTGCCGCCGCGTGCACAGCATCAACCAGCGATTGCACGTTGTGTAGGTCGTCGAGATTGGCTGAGTATTCGATCGTTATGTGGGGCACCCACACTCCCTCGTCAATACGCGTAACCCTAGACTATCTAACATGTGAAGCATCTGCTGTAACGTGCAGACATGCGCTTACTGACGTACAGCTCAACCACCGCTGGGGCTTCCACCCGGCCTAGCGGATCGCACGCCGACTCTGGCCTGAAGGTCGGCGTTGCCGTCGAGGGTGGAGTCGTCGATCTCGCGACCCGGATGGCCGATGTCGACGACCTCGTTCAACTATTAGCCGACGGGCGACTCTCGGAGGCGGCCGCCGCGACGCGCGGAGCCGAGGCCGACGAGTCGTACGACGACATCATTTTCGAACGACTGGTCACTGCACCGACACGCATCCTGTGCATCGGCGTCAACTACGGCGGACGCAACGCCGAATACAAAGACGGCGCTGCCGACGCCTCGTATCCGAGCGTGTTCCCCCGATTCGCCGACTCGTTCACCGGCCACGAGCAAGCGCTGTTGCGCCCCCCAGAAAGTCCGCAGCTCGACTACGAAGGTGAGATCGTTGCCGTCATCGGCACAGCCGGTCGTCGTATTCCTGTTGCCCACGCCAGGCGGCACCTAGCAGGCTTGTCCATCGGCAACGAAGGCACGATCCGAGATTGGGTCAGGCACGCCAAGTTCAACGTCACTCAGGGCAAGAACTGGCAGTGCAGCGGTGCTCTTGGGCCCTGGATGACCACCATGGACGAAATCGGCGACCTCAAGGACCTCCAGGTTCAGACCAGAGTGAACGGTGAACTTCGCCAAGACGACACCACCGCCAACATGAAATACTCGATCGAGTACCAGATCCACTATCTGTCGACGTTCACCACACTTCTTCCTGGCGATGTCATCTTTACCGGGACCCCAGTCGGGGCTGGAGCTCGATTCGATCCTCCCAGGTGGCTTGTACCCGGCGACGTTGTCGAGGTAACCGTCGATGGCGTCGGCACGCTTCGCAATCACATCGAGGACGAGTTCCCCGATGCCAGCGGCGACCACATCACTGCCCCAGACCCGCAGTGACCCGAGACCCCTCGGCCAGCACAGCGGCTCACTCGATGAGGTCGTTCGACCAGTCGTTGCCGATGGCGTTGTTGAGCGCCCGTGAAGCAATGATGCGGGCGTTCCGTCCGATGTTGGGCCGCCATGACCTGACCGAACAGCAGTGGCGGGTCTTGCGGGCACTCACCACAACCACCGATGGGCTCGAAGTTGGCGAGCTCGCCGAGAACACCCTGTTACTTGGGCCAAGCCTGTCGCGAATCGTGGCCAACCTTGTCGATCGCGGCGTGCTTACCCGCACCTCAAGGGAGCACGATCAGCGTCGTGCGCTGGTGGCGCTAACACCCAAAGGGCGCTCGGTCGTTGCCGCGGTTGGTCCGGCCTCCGAGGCCATCTACGACCAAATCGAGACCCATATCGGCTCCGGCCGGCTGGCCGAAGTCCTACCACTACTTAGCGACTTGGCTGGGTTCGACGCCGACCTCGCCTCAACCCACGTTGGAGAACTCGATGCCTCTCACTGACGACCAAGTAGTTGCCGAAGCTCAGTCGCTTGACCAGGCCGAGACATCACGAAGCCAGTGCCGTCAGTCGACCTCGGTATACCCGGACATGACGATGGACGACGCCTATGCCGTTCAGGCTGCGTGGCAGGGCATCAAAACTGGACGGGGTGAACGCGTTGTTGGCCACAAGATCGGTCTGACCTCTCGGGCGATGCAGCAGGCCATGAACATCACGACCCCAGACTCTGGGTTTCTAACCGACACCATGATGTACGAGGCCGACTGCACGCTCGACGCCGCGGCGTTCCTGGATGGAAGGCTCGAAGTCGAGTTGGCTTTCGTGTTGGGCACAGACTTGACTTCGGCCAACACCACGATCGACGACGTGTTGGCCGCCACCGACTATGTCGTGCCTGCCCTTGAGCTAATCGCAGCTCGCACACCCAGGGTCGATAACAACGGTCGTACCCGCAACGTCTACGACACCATCGCCGACAACGCGGCCAACGGCGCAGTCATCACTGGGGGTCAGAAGGTGGCGCCAGGCAACATCGACCTGAGGTGGGTTGGGTCGATCTTGTACCGCAACGGCATCCCAGAAGAAACGGGTCTAGCCGCCGCAGTGCTCGACCATCCAGCCAACGGCATCGTTTGGTTGGCCAAACGTTATGCGTCCATCGGCAAACGACTCGAAGCCGGGCAGTTAGTCCTGTCCGGTTCGTTCACACGCCCCGTGGCGATTTCATCAGGCGACACATTCCGTGCCGACTACGGTCCCCTGGGAGCGTTCGAGGTCGACTTCACCTAGTGAGTGACCGTAGCTGCCGGAAGGGCTTAGCGAGAGTCTCTGAACGGATCGACAACTCGAACACCCGAGCGCCCAATGTCGGCGACGTTTCGGGTGACCACAGTCAAGTCATGCTCGAGTGCAGTGGCGGCAATCAAACCATCGAGGACTGGAAGCGGGTCTGGGACCCCAATGGATCCCCATCGGAGTGCAATATCAAGACTGATGGGGAGAACACGATCGTCGTATGCACTGACCAACTCGTCCAGCCAACCCTGGAGCAGCAGCGACTGCCGAGGGTCGCGTCGCTCGACTAGTTGGACACCTCGTTGCAGCTCAGCAACGACTACGACCGAGAGCCACAGGTCTCTGGCCTTGTTCAGACTGAACCACTCGACAACGTTTGCATCGGACCGCGACCCCTTGCGTAACTCCGAAACCACGTTCGTGTCGAGGAGGAATCCGGTCATAACTCGACGTCGCGGGGCAACTCGACCACGCGCTCGAACTCATCATCCGCGCCTACGTCTGGCATAGCTAGGAGATGATCCGCGAACCGTTTACTCCGAAGCGCCGATCGTAGGATGCGCCGGTGCTCTTCTTCGGCAGATCGGCCGTTCGCCGCGGCGCGAACCTTGAGTAGCCGCACAAGTTCATCATCAAGATTACGAACGATCAGCTGGGCCATTGGCCCTACGATATCGGATCTACGGTACTCGTGCTAGCGATGATATCATCGACGTCACTTGATTCCGAAACGAGCCCCTAGTCAGGCGGTTGTGTGCTCCAGCTCGACGACCAGGTCGGAAACGGTCTCGGCCGTCTCTAATTTCTGAACAGCGTTCCAGAGCTGGCGGCTACGGTCTGACCCAAGAAGGGTCGTCGACTTGGCTCCGAGACGATCGCCCGTCTCGATTGTCGTCATCGGCGCTTGGAGGTCGAACTCGGCACTTCGCCTGACTTCGTCGACGCTCTGGACAACGACGTTGGTGGCAGTGTCACCGATGGACGGGTCGCCTACGACCTGGACCTTCTCGGCCCCACTGATCAGGACGTCATCACCACACACCTCATCGGTAAACGATCCAGGGTCGCCGGTGTTCAGGCCCGCCATCACCATGGCCGAAAGGTGCCGGTAGCTGAACTTGGCTTCAAGCCCAGTCTGGGGTTTGGCGATGTCGCACACAGTGAGCCAGCTCGGGTTGGTGCGTATCGTGACCGACTCAATTTGTGAGTCGGCGCCCAGTCCGTCCAGCAACGACGACAGCGCTTCGATGGCTGCGTGGGTGCCATGGCAGCAGGCATGAAACTTGTAGGACACATCCTCGAACCAATAGTCGCTTCCGAGGTCATCGAGGGCGCCCATGTCGGCGCTGCCGTGATGCGTCTGACCAAAGCCAAGTGCGCACTCAAGCCCATCGGCTCTGGCAATGAAGCCGGCGCCGGCCAACTCCGCCGCTTCGATGCCATTGGCCGCGGCGATGCCCGCGTTGTACGGCTTGCCCATCGTGCCGAACTGAACCTTCAACCCAGAGGCACGGGTCGAGACGATGCCCAGACTCTGCTGTATCTGCTCGGTAGTCAGCTTGAGTAGATGTCCAGCACCAGCCGCAGCACCGAACGCGCCCGCAGTGGCGGTTTGGTGAAACCCAACGTCGTAGTGCCCACGGCCTAACCACTTACCGACCCGAACACTCGTCTCCATTCCGACGATGACCGCGGCGAGAAAGTCGGCACCAGTTGACCCACATCGCTGCGCCATAGCCAGAGTTGCCGACATGACCACAACACTTGGGTGGCCGATGTGGAGGAAGTGTGTGTCATCGAAATCCAGGGCGTGAGAGGTGGCCCCGTTGGCTAATGCCGCGCCACGCGCTGGCGCCCGACCGCCGCCAATGACTACCGACTCGCCGACGCCTTGCTCGCGCAGAACCTGACCGCGAACCGCCCTGCTGACAGGTTCATCGACGCCCGCCAACGCACACGTGGCCCAATCGAAGGCTGACAGACGCGCGATGTCGATCGCGCTGCTCGGAATCTCGGCGAGGGCAACCGTGGCCGCAAAGTGAGCTAGCTCACGACTCAGGGACTGCTCGGAGCTCATCAGCATCAAATCATATGGTGTCGGTTCGGTGGGGCCCAGCCAACTGACGCGACGATCCAGGGGTCTCAAGCGTCATGATGATTGCAGATGACTGAACCGGCCGATACCTCAAACGGGCTCCAAACGATGCGCCGGCGCGCTTCGGGGCTGCTAGTAGTAGCCGTTGTGGTGTACATAATCGCCCGCACTCAACAGGATTCGTCGACCGTTTGGGGCTATGTGCGAGCCACGGCCGAGGCCGCAATGGTCGGCGGTGTGGCCGACTGGTTTGCGGTGACCGCGCTGTTTCGACACCCGCTTGGGATTCCCATCCCGCACACCGCCATTGTCGCTACCCGAAAGGACGCCATCGGGGCCAACTTGGGCTTGTTTGTCGAGGAGAACTTTCTCTCAGCCGACACCATCAGGACTCGAATCGCGGCCGCAGAACCAGCAGCTCGAATCGGCGAGTGGCTAGGCAGCACAACAAACGTCGATCGGTTGGTCGACCGTGCCGCCAACATTGCCGCTCGGGCTATCGAGGCGTTCGATGACGATCAACTTCAGCGTGCCGTCGACGACATTCTTGCCGCGAGGGCAGCCAAACTCGATCACGGCAATGGGCTGGCCGAGCTCATCGACATGAGCCGTCGCGGCCAACATCATGAGGTTCTGGTCAGCGCCACGTGCCGAGTGGCGATCGAATACATGACCGATCAGCGGGCCACGTTACGACGCCTGCTCGGTGATGAGAGCCCGCGATGGGTGCCGTCGATCATCGACGATCAAGTATTCAATCGTCTTCACCAGGCCGCCATTTCCGCGATCACAGAAATTCGTCACGACCTCAACCACCCGGCTCGCCGCGCCCTCGACCGCCAACTCGACGACCTCAAGGTTCGCCTCCGCGACGACGACCACCTGCGCTCCAAGGTGTCGACCTCGGTCGAGAACCTCATCTCTCACCCCGATGTTCGAGACTTCTCGACCCGCATGGGCCGCGATATCAGGGCGCTCATCGTCAGCGAACTCACCACGCCTGATTCGGCAACACGCGATACAGCAACCCGATCGGTAACCGACTTCGGCGGCCAGATGACGTCGGACGCCAGCCTTAGAGATCGGATCGACGCGTCCCTCTCGACCGCGGCCACCAAGGCGGCCGAAATCGCCGGCCCCGAGTTGGCGTCGCTCATCGAGTCGACCGTAGCTCGGTGGGACGGCGCCGAAACTGCCGATCGCATCGAGCAGCAGGTTGGTCGAGACCTTCAGTTCATCCGCATCAACGGAACGATTGTCGGCGGCCTTGTCGGTCTGAGTATCCATACCGTCGGCGAAGTGTTCTTGTAGACGATTGTCTGCCTAAAGGCCCATCCGGATCCGAGCCTCGGCCGGGCTCTCCGCCTGCTGGCCTCGAAGCACTGCTTCCTTTCGCAGAAGCTTGACGGGCACGCCAATGGCATCGCCGGGTGGCAGAACGTCGGCTGGGTAGTGGGCAATCTTTTGTCTCGTTGCCATTCGGCCACCTTTCATGTTGAGGCCCCGAGCGTTGGTGCCCTTCGGTGGCTCGATGGCCTTGCCGTCGACCCACTCGAGGTCCCACCACCACTTCTTGACCTTGTTGATCGAGCCATTGCCAACTTTGTCGTCGAGGTTGGCAATGAACCTTCGGCTAAACGGCAGATGAATCGCGGCCCACAAGAACGCACGCTCGGACAGAACACCTTCAATGTTGTACGGACAGGTCTTCATGCAACGCCCACACGCCGCACCCTTCAGATTGCCCAATCGATATTTGGTGCATTTCTCGACGTCAGGCTTCCACATCTCGGCACCGTTGAACATGACTTTTTCGCCAAACGGGATGGCACCACACGGACACTCTCTGGCGCATTTGGTGCACTTGGTGCAGAAGTCCTGGAGGCCAAAATCGACGTGGCGATCTGGCACGATTGGCATGTTGGTCGTCAGAACGACCGACTTGAACCGAGGGCCAACAAACGGGTTGAGGACTACCTCGCCGATACGGCTCAGTTCGCCAAGGCCAGCTTTCAGCACCAGCGGCACGTGCAAAACCTCGGAGTCGCGGTTGGTCTGACTTCGCGCCGACCAGCCAAGCGACCGAATGTGGTCGGACATGATGCCGGCGATCTGGGCACCGCGCATGTAGGCCCGCATCGATTGCGCCCCGCTGACCCAGTCGTCGCCGCTGGCACCTTCCATCGTTTCGTAACCCTGGTCGAGCAAGATGACCACTGCGTTCTGATGATGGGGCTCGATGACCTCGCCGTTACCTCGGTGCGAATACCAGGCGTAGTCGGGCACCTCGCACACACCGACCATGTCTCCACCTAAGTGATAGGCCAACGCCTTTAGGGCATCGGTGTTGGCCTGCGCGTCCGCCGTCGACGGGTGCGGCACGGCTGCTACCTCACCATCTTGATGACGAACCATCTCGGCAATCTGTTGCACGTATCCCTGGGCTTGGGGTGTCTTGAAGGCGAACACCTTTACCTCGGCCTTGAACTTGGGGCCCATGTCGCCGTTGGCGGCTCGAGGGAACCCGCCACCGCGAACCGGAACCCGCGGCACCTCATCGTCGATGATCAATGTGGTCGCCTCGTCGGCGCGCTTGATCTTCTCCATGGGGTACCGACCCATGTGCAGGGGCCTATGGTCGCCGTTCAGGCGGCCAACGCCGGCCCTAGTGCCGCCACGACCCAGCACCCAACCAAGGCTCGATGTCGAGCGAAGTCGGTCGGCCAAACCCCGGCTCTTGAGAGGGCAATCTGGTTCGAGGGCCATGGTCGTTGACACGACCGAAAGAGCGAAGCCGCCATCGAGGAACGGGGCTCGCAGAGTCGAACCATGCACCTCGACTAAGCCGCATTGAAGGGCAACCGCGTCGAGGTTGAGCTCAGTTGTAGTTGGCGTATGGGCCACGGCCTCGAACCCAAGCCTGCGTATGTAGTCCGCAGTTATGACCCCAAGCTCAGCAGCCCTCAGATCGGCGGCAGCTTGCCGAGTGCCATCGATCCATTCATCGCCGGGCTGCGC
>JAADHX010000193.1 GCA_013151655.1 Actinomycetota bacterium | reverse complement strand
TCGGGTTTCTTGATCTTCTTGGTTGTCGTTGGCGGCGGAATCTTGGCGTTCGTGTTGTTCGTTCGTTCCAAGAACAAGAAACGAGTAGCTGCCGAAATTTCGGTTCGGCGCGAAACAGTCCAGAACGAACTTGCCGAGATTGGGGCCGACATCGTCGAGTTATCCGATCGTGTAACCGTCGCCGACCAAGCCGACAGCACTAACCACTACCGGCTCGGCAACGAGCAGTACCTGGAACTTCAAACCCAACTCGGAGCCGCTAAATCGCTGTGGGAAGTAACCCAGGTCGACTACGCAGCCGATACCGCGGCTTGGCATCTCGACGCCGCCGAAGCGCTTCTCGATGGCGAACCCCTGCCAGACGAACCCGAGCGGCCAGACCTCGCCGTCAGCCGTCCACCCGAAGAACGCGAGGTCGAACGAGAGCGAAACCGCGCTAGCGAACGAGGTCGCGTCGATTCTCGGCTCGACGACCGAGACAGCCGCGATCGAAGCAGTCGCGATCGCGGTGGACGTAGGGTCGAACCCCGCCAGCGCCGACGCGACGACTGGGATGCACCCAAGACGAAAGGCGGCGGGTTTGGCGACATCATTACCGGCATTCTGGTGGGCGGTGCCCTAAATGGCGGCGGAATCGGACGCCGTAGAGCCCCTCGCCGATACAACGGCGGCGGGTCGTTAGGCGGGTTTGGCTCTATCTCGCGCGGTGGCGGATCTGGGTCGATTTCGCGGGGCGGATCTGGGTCGATCTCTCGCGGAGGAAGCGGAAGTCGGGGCCGCTGACGTAGTCGGAGCGCGGTTAGCCCGACTCGCACCTACGATATGAAGTCGAAGTCGAGGAGCTCAATATGTTCAAACGGATAGTTGCATACGTTCGTACCTGGTTTAGGGGCAAGGCCGAGTCGGCCATGAAACCTGAGATCGAAATCGAGATGGCCATCGAGGAGGCCCGCAAGCAGGACCAAGCCTTACGTACTCAGGCCGCAAAGGTCATCGCTCATCGCACCAAGATCGAGCAGCGTATTGAGAAGTCTGCCGACACTGTGGCCGAAGCGCGCGAGATGGCCAAGGCGGCCATCATGCGGGCCGAAAAGTCAAAGACTGAAGGCGATACCGACGGTGTAACCAAGTGGACCAACTCGGCCTCGAGTCTCGCCATGAAGTTGACAGCCTCTGAAAACAACTTGGACAACCTGCGCGAGCAATACGAGATCGCCATCGAGCAGAGCAACCAGGCCAAGACCGCGGTCGAACAGAACGCAATGCGCGTCCAAGAATTGGCGGCTAAGCGCATGGAACTGCTTGGATCGATCGAACAAGCCAAGATGCAAGAAGCTGTAAACGATGCCATGACAACGCTCAGCGCCACGGTAGATCGAGACTCGCCGAGTCTCGCCCGCATCGAGGACAAGATCAACGATCGATTGGCCGAAGCTAAGGCGAACACCGAACTCAGGTCGGCCACACCAGAGGGAGCCGAGGCCGAACTGCGTGAGGCTGTTTCGCTCAGCCGTGCCGATGACAAACTTGCCGAACTGCGCGCCGAACTGGGGCTCGATACCGCCGGAGAGCTAGAGGCGTAGGCGGCGGCTACTTAGCCGATTGAGCGAAGGTCGACTACGAAGATCAGGGTTTCGTTGGGGGCGATTGCGCCTCCGGCGCCCTGGGCTCCGTAGCCAAGTTCTGAAGGAATAGTCAGCTTTCGGCGGCCGCCCACCAACATGCCAGCAACACCTTGGTCCCAGCCAGCGATGACCTGGCCAGCGCCAAGCCGGAACGTGAACGGCGTACCGCGGTCCCATGAGGCGTCGAACTCCTGGCCGGTCGACCACGACACGCCGACATAGTCGACGTTGACGTTTGCGCCAGGGGCCGGCTCGGCACCATCGCCTACGACGAGGTCCTCGATCAGGAGTTCGGTTGGGGCTTGGCCGTCAGGAACGACGACTTCGGGCTTAGTGTTCAGATCCACGGCCCGGAACGGTAGCGGGAAACCGCCGGCAATCCACCGCCCCCGCCCGCGTCATCTACACAGTTGCACCCAGTACCCACAAACAAGAACGGCCCACCCATCAATGCACTTCGACGACACCGCCATCGAACAAGCCGCCCAGATGACGACGTCGCTCGTCGAAGGCGAAGGTCTGCTGTTCAGGCTCAACGTCGGTAACGCGGAATCCGTCGACGAACTGATCGTGATGATCACCTTGGGAGCCGCTCCTCATCGCCTCGGCAGTGGGCTGGCAGTGCCGTTCTTTCTGGTCAAACCTTCGGCCATCGGGGCCTCGTCAAGCGATGAACACTCGTGGGCGCTGGTTGGACCAGGTCTCACGAACGGCGACGACCTTCGAGACGATCTGGATCACGCCCCTCCTGGCGCGGTGCTGGCGGGGTTTGTTTTGGCTGGCGATCAAGAACGCCTCCAAACGGTGGCAGTGACCAAGTCGATCACCTCGGGGTTTATCGCGGCCACACCGACCAAACTTCTTCGGTTTACACCCGACGACAGCAACGCGCTGGTTATCGCCGCGAAACGTGCCGTCGGAGAGCATTCAGGAACCTGACAGGTTCGCAAGGCACACTCTTGGGATGCGCATTTTGGTTGTCGAGGATGAAGTCGGGATCGCCGATTCCCTCGACCGCGGGCTGACCGCCGACGGATTCGCGGTCGATGTAGCCCGAAACGGCGTCGATGGTCTGTGGATGGCGCAGAACAACCCGTACGCGGCCATCGTGCTCGACATCATGTTGCCAGGCTTGAACGGCTTCCTCGTCGCTCGCCAGCTACGCGACGACGAGATCTGGACGCCCATTCTCATGCTCACCGCCAAGGACGGCGAACTCGACGAGGCCGAGGCGCTTGAAACCGGGGCCGACGACTACCTCCGCAAACCATTCTCTTACGTTGTTCTGCTGGCCCGGCTGCGCGCGCTAATCCGCCGGTCGGGAAACACTCCGGTGACGGACGTTCTTCAGGTCGCCGATGTGATTCTGGACGTCAACCTACGACGGGTAGAGCGCGCCGGCGAATCCGTCGAAATGTCGCCTAGAGCCGTTGCCGTGCTCGAGTTCCTCATTCGGAATGTCGACAGAGTCGTAACGAAGGACGAGATACTAAGAAACGTCTGGGATCACGCCTTCGAGGGCGATCCAAACATCGTGGAGGTCTACGTCTCGCGCATCCGAAGCGTCATCGACACCGGGCGCAGCCGTGCTCTGATCGAAACGGTTCGTGGTGTTGGCTATCGCTTGCGGTCTAGCCAGTGAAGCTGAGGTCTGTTAGGTCACGCGTCACCTTCATCGCTGTCGCCGCTTCCGCACTCGGGTTAGCCGTGGTCTCTGTCATATTGACCCTCGTCGTCGAGCGTTCGCTTTCGACTGAGATCGATCGATCGCTTAATGCCACGGTCGACGAACTTGTGGCCCAGGTAGAAAGCGAGAACGAGCTCATTGTTGTGGCCGAGGGGCTCGACGCCAGCACCTTCGCCGCCGTGTTTACCAGCGACGGCGATGTCTATGGAACGTCGGATGACCGGATCTTTGATGGCAACATCACCAACGACATCCTCGCCACGATCGGACAATTCGACCGGCCATTTGAGGTGCCGCAAGCACTGGTTGGTCGCGACGACGGTGGCGACCTCCGACTGCTGGCACGCTTGACCGACGAGTTCCCTTTCAATGATGGCGTCGACGCTGCCTTCGACGTGGGCGAAGAGGACTACATCAGCGTCGTCGGTATCACCACGGCGTCCATGAATCGCACGGTGGCTAGCATCCGCAACGCCCTTCTCGTCGGAGTTCCAATCGTTGTGGCATTGATCGGCGCTTTGGTTTGGTGGGTGACCGGTCGAGCTCTTAGGCCAGTGGAACGCATCCGACGCGAGGTGGCAGAGATTTCCGCGAATGCACTCGATCGACGAGTCGATGAGCCGAACTCCGGTGATGAGATCGAGCGGCTCGCCTCGACCATGAACGAAATGCTCGACCGGCTGGAATCTGGCCATATGCGCCAGCGCCGCTTCGTGGCAGATGCGTCGCACGAACTCAGAAGTCCACTGGCAGCTATTTCCGCGCGCCTCGAAATCGAGGCGCTGCACGGCGACAGCGCCACGCGAGAAGGCACGCTTCGTTCGGTGCAGCAAGACACTTCACGACTCCAGGTTCTTATCGATGACCTCCTGACTCTGGCCCGATCCGACGGCGTTCCCTCCGGGCCCTCGGTTGGTCCAACAATGCTGGTAGATCTCGATGATCTCGTGTTTCAGGACGCACGATCGCGACCACAGACTGCGGACATCGACGTTTCGGCGGTCTCGTCTGGCACCGTTAGAGGGGTCGAGGCCGACCTGAATCGACTAGTTCGTAACCTCATCGACAACGCAGTCAGACACTGCTCGAATCGCGTGCACATCTCGCTCATCACGCGACAAGACACAGTTCTTCTCACCGTCGACGACGACGGGTTGGGCATCGACGCCAGCGAACGCAACCGCGTCTTTGAACGGTTCGTTCGTCTCGACCAGGCTCGAGCTAGAGACGCAGGCGGGTCTGGGCTCGGTTTGGCGATCTGTCAAGAGATAGCTCAGGCCCACAATGCCGAGATCTCGGTAGACACCAGCCCTCAAGGTGGCGCTCGGCTCGAGGTAGTTTTCCCAGGGGTGAGCTGAGGACTGGGACGTGGGCCTGGCGTCGTTCCTGAATGCGACGTTCAGGGTCGTTCAGGTTTACGACAGCGCAACATCGGAAGTTCTAGTCGGTCAAACAAACCCGACAAAGGAGCGACCATGCCAACCCAAGAAACACCTCGACATCGCCAGCGGAGCGGCCTCAAAGCCAGCTTGCTGGCCGCAATGCTCGGCGTCGGCCTACTCGGCGGGGTCATTGTTAGTGCCCAGCCAAGCGGTGCCATCGTCAAGGGCAACCCGACCACAAATCAATCCCACCCATGGCAAGTAGCGCTGGTCGACGGCAATGGTCAATTCTGCGGTGGAACCATCATCAGCCCAACCGTTGTTGTGACCGCAGCCCACTGCCTCGAGGAAACCGGTCCTGCCGACTTCACCGTCAAGGCAGGCGTGACGAACCTAAGCGATGCCGGTCAGGAACGTGCCGTAGCGTCAGTAACGGTAAATCCCAGTTACGCCAGCACCGAAGTCGGCGACGTTGCCGTGATTACTCTCGCTACGCCACTGAACCTTGGCAACGGCGCCGCGTCCATTGCCCTAGCAACCGATGCCGACGTCGCTCAGGCAACCACCGGAATCGTCACCGGCTGGGGCTCCACATCAGAGTCGGACGAGGCTGGATCGAACCAGCTTCTCGAAGCGACCGTGCCACTAGTCAGCGATGCGGCGTGTGCATTTCTGGGAATTGATGCAGCCACTGAGGCGTGCGCCGGCGGAACCGGCACCGATTCGTGTTATGGCGATAGCGGCGGACCGCTAACCATCATCGGCACTGACGGCACCCCGAAACTGGCCGGAGTTGTTAGCTGGGGCGAAGAATGCGGAGGCGCGACACCAGGCGTGTATGCCGATGTTCCGGGACTCACCAGCTTCATCAACCAAGCTGCAAACGGAGCCGTCGCACCAACAACTCCAGACCAGCCACCAGCAAGCGATCCAGGTGATGAGCCAGCCGACGGACCGACCGATGAAGCGCCAACAAATGTGCCAGTGGTTCTACCCGAGGATGTTCCTGTCGACGAACCACTCGCCGAGCCCCAAGAACATGAGGCTGGCGAAGGTGACTTCGGTTGCGAGTTTGATTCGGACTTCGAGTTCGACGACTCGGATTGGGATTGGTACTCCGACGACCTGTATCCGACCGACGAAGAGGACACCCTCTACCTTGAGATCGATCCGGACTTCGACCACTGGAACGACGCCGAGTCTTGGGAAGACGTCGAGTGGAACGACGCCGACTGGGACGACGAGTCTTGGGAGAACGTCGAGTGGGAAGACGCCGCCTGACAGATCCGAAGATTGACAGCTAAGAAAGGCGATGGGGCCGCTTGGCCCCATCGTCGCGCTTGTTCGAAAGTCTCCGTGACCCGCGGCGACCAATCCGAGTAGGCGGCTATGCCTCGGCAACCGATGGGCGTTACGCTCTCATGCTCGGGAAGGAAGCACGTTGGGTGTCCGGAAGCGAAGCGCAATCGAGCAAACAAAGGCCGCTGAAATCGTCGCCAATGGCGCGCCAGTTGACCCAGATTGGTAACGCCCCAACAACATCGCCCAACAACACCGCAAGCCACACAGCCACACGCCCAACGACCCTGGTACCGATTCCGGGGTTGGCGAGTTGTGGGGGCCGGAGCCGCTCTACAAGCGGTGTACACGGCGCTGGTCCTTCAGGCCTATGGTCAATACGCCGTGCTTCTCGAACAGGACCTTGGCTTCAGTAAGTCGGCATTGTCGGCCGGATACTCACTGAATCGGGCCGAGTCCGCATTGCTTGGGCCGCTACAGGGCTGGGCGCTCGATCGGTTCGGCTCGAAGAACATCGCCAGACTCGGCGGCGTTCTCGGTGCCATCGGATTGGCTGCGTTCAGCCAGGTCCAGTCTCTTTGGCAGTTCTTCGCGGCGTTCATCTTCGTTTCAATCGGGTCAAGCCTCAGCGGCTTCTTGACCGTAACAACCGCAGTCGTTCGATGGTTCGAACGCAACCGAGCCAAGGCCCTGTCACTCAGCGGCATGGGGTTCGCTATCGGCGGAGCCGTCATCCCAGTCGTCGTCTGGACCATGACCACCTGGGGGTGGCGCTGGACGGCAGGATTGTCGTCAATCGTTTTTCTTGCCATCACCTGGCCGCTGGCGACACTTCTCGAGGGCACTCCAGCCGACTTCGACGAGGTAGTTGACGGCTCCGCGGCGCCCGCAGAGAGCCAGCGGAGCAGTGCTGAAGGTCTGACCGAGATTCACTTCACCGCTCGCGAGGCCATGCGAACACGAGCGTTCTGGATGATCAGCCTCGGCCATATGAGCGCCCTATTTGTTGTCGGAGCCGTACTAGCCCATTTGGCTCTTTACCTCACGTCCGAACAGGGCTACACCCTCCAGGGCGCCAGCTACGTCGCCGGAGCTCTACCAGCTGCTCAGCTCGTTGGCATGGCCGTCGGCGGTTGGCTTGGCGATCGAATCAACAAACGACTCATCGCGTCGGTAGCGATGGTTGGACATTCGGGAGCGATCCTCCTACTTGCCTACGCGACCGGCCCGCTAATGATCTGGGCCTTCGTTTGTATCCACGGACTGGCGTGGGGCGCGCGTGGGCCCCTGATGCAGGCGCTACGAGCCGACTACTTCGGATCGACCAGCTTCGGCTCGATAATGGGCGTTAGCTCACTGATTGATTGTCATGATGGGCACCGTGCTCGGACCACTAATCGCTGGCATTCTGGCCGACCAAACCGGGAGCTATCGACTCGGATTCACCATCATCTCTGGGCTCACCTTGACGGGCATGATGTTCTTTGTGTTCGCTACCCCACCAGCCCCACCTAACCGCAGCAGCGACATCGAACCCGCAGTGGCAACGACGCCGCAGTGACTTAGGAAGCTCGACGACCTACCTGGTCACTCCCAGGACCGATGTTGGCCCGATCGGCGGCCACGGTGCCGGCGCTAAATCCAGCGCTATTCGACGCCGATGACCGCATCGAGCTCAGCGGGCCGAACGCCTCATCGACCGCCTGATCGACCTCGGCGCCACGGCTTGCTAGTACAGGAAGCACCTCAGGGTCGTCGCCGGCAGCACGTTCGGTGGCCTGGCTACGTACTTCGGTTAGCCGTTGGCGAATGCGGTTTCCGAACCCAATGAAGAACGAGTTCCTGAACGACTTGACACGCTTGCGATCGATGTCGAACTCGCGTTCCAACCGCTGCATCTCCGATGATGCTTGAACCAACAGTGAAGTAAACAGCAGTTCGATCGACTCAAGATCGTTCGCGAATCCGAACACAGTCGTTACACCAAACTCGGAATGAAACACGGTGCGCCCGCCCGCGCCATGTGCAACAGCAGAAAGCAGATACGACTTCGACTTGACGTAAGGCCGGTCATGCCAGATTCGAATGGTCGCAGGGGCCGACTGGGCCGGATCGTCGAGCATGGCATGTTCGATCGAGTGCTCAGACATCAGCTGATGAGCCTTAGCGGTAAACGCGTCGGCCTCATCGGGGAACTCGGTCCCTTCGGCCTTGGCGAGCAGCGCCCGCACCTTCTGAAGCAGCTTCTTGCTAGGGCCAGACTCGGATTCATTCGACTTGGCGGCTTGGCCTGAAACCGGACCAACGCCAGGGTCGATACGGGTCATCGACGGCAAGGCCATCAGAAACAGTGAAGCTTCCGTGGTCGCATCGAGAATGGCCCCCGAGTCGTGGTCGCCACTGAGCATCAAGGCATGGAAGTTGCGCTCATCGCATTGTTCGGCCGCCCTATCGAGCTCATCGAGCCAGAAATGAGACACAGGCCTGGGGTTCATCCCCCGCTCAATCCGAATAGCAATGGCCACCACCGAGGCCTCAATCTGACCGCAGGTGCGCTGCGTAGCCAACACCAGCTCTACAGGCCACCAATTGTTCTGCCACGCCTTGGCCACGAGGTCGGCCAGAATCGATTCCGACCGAACAAAACGCTCGACATCGCCGGAATCGATTTGCGGCCCCTGCTGCCCAAAGGTATGGCCAGGTCTTTCCGAACGGTCGCCCGCATCGCGCAACCGTGGATTTCGTTTACGTCGTCGTGTCATGACTCAACCCTCGCGCGACGGTGTGACAGTCCCAACTGCTTCGGCTGCCACCGCTTACGCCCTTTCCAACTGCTTCGGCTGCCACCGCCTACGCCCTTCCCAACTGCTTCGGCTGCCACCGCCTACGCCCGGGGCCAGAGGCCGTTGAGCAACAGAACCATCAAGCGATCAAGCACGTCGATCTGACCAGCGCTCTGAACTCCGCGCAACTCGTCGACCGCCTCCATCTCGCCTCGGAGCTGCACCAGGCCCTGCATAGTCGCCCAGCACAACTTCGTTGCGTCGCCCAAGTCGAAGGTGGCCCCATGGTCATCGCGTAAACGTTTGAGGGCCCTTTCCAAAACTTCGAACGCAGCCACGCCAGCGGCCCTGAGCTCTGGAAGCTCGTCACGAACCAAATCGCTACGAAACATCACCGCGGCGTGACCAGGGTTCTCGCCCCCGAACTCAACATACACCCGCCCGATGGCGGCTAGACGTTCCTCGGCACTATCGATGCCGGCCTGTGCGGCGAGCATCAGCGAAGTAAGCGTCTCAAAGCCCTCGATCGCCAGCGACGTGACCAGACCTTTGGTGTCGCCAAAGTGATGAGCCGGAGCCGCATGAGAAACACCGGCACGTCTGGCGACCTCTCGAAGGCTAAATGCGCCAAGGCCCACGTCGTCAATGACCTCAGCCGCGGCGGCCCTAAGCGCGTTGGGTAGGTCGCCGTGGTGATAGGTGGCGTGCGATGTCACAGTGACCATTGTCGCATGGATCTTGACGCTGACAAGGCCAGTCTTGACGTTGCAAAGTTCACCCCAACCTGGGGACTGAACGTTCACGAACAATGCACCAGAAGCCCATCGCCAGCTGTGACAGTGTGGGTGCCGGCTGTGGTCGGTGACACTGTGGGTGCTGGTGCTTGGTGTGACTCATTCGCCCGTTGACGTCTTTCAATGCTTGCAGAGTTTGCAGACCATGTCATTGGTGTTGACCCGGATCGAGACCGATTCACGGTTTCGCTTATAGTTGCAGTGTCGGTGGTGAGATCGCGTCCGAAGAGTTAGCGGCGACTCGCAGCGGTTACAGCTAGACCGGCGTTGGCTCAACGCATCGGAGTCCACAGGCGCATCTGTGTGGAACGATGTGCGAATGGTCGAGCTGTTGATAATGCGACACGCAAAGTCCGACTGGGGTTCGCCCTCGCTAGCGGACTTCGACCGGCCCCTTTCGAGGCGCGGCGAGCGAGCCGCCGACACGATGACAGTTTGGCTGGATTCCCACGACCTCGAACCCGATCGCGTTGTGTCGTCGGCTGCGCTTCGGGCTCGCACCACGGCAGAATGCGTGGTGACCCATTTCGCCATCGACGCGGCGAGCTTCGAGATTCGGGAAGACTTGTATCTGGGCAGCGCTACAACCTGGTTCGATGCGGTTCGGGAGCAGACCGAACCCCGCGTTCTCATCTGTGGTCACAATCCGGGGTTTGATGATCTGGTCAAGTACCTGTCGGCAGACTCGGCAACTCGAACCGCCGACGGAAAACTGATGACAACCGCGGCGATCGCCCACTTCTCGTTCGATTGCACTTGGCCTGACATCGTCCCGGATGAATCCAGTCTGGTCTCGCTGACCCGTCCCGCGGAGCTGGATAGTTGAGCGTCGACGACGACGGCAACGCCCGCTCGACTTCGCCTGGGGTGCTCGGACAGGCGCCAAAGTCGATCATGGTCACCTTCGTCGGGGTGCACCTTGTCAACGACCTGTACTCGACGATCCTGCCGGCATTCCTGCCTGCCGTCGCTGAGGAGTTCGACCTCAACTACACCGAACTCGGCGTGCTTTCGTTCGCTTTCATCCTGCTCTCTGGTGTGCTCCAACCGATCATCGGAAATACGGCCGACCGGTTGGGACGGCGACGATTCGTGCTGGTCACCGGGTTTGCGGTCGGAGCCGTGGGCTTTCTTGCGATGGCCATCGCTCCAACGTTCTGGTTCATCGTCGCGGTCAGCCTGTTATGCGGGCTCGGAGCCGCCACGTACCACCCGCAGGCCAACGCGTTCATCGTGATCGCGCACCCGAAACAACGCGGTCGCATGCTCGGGATTCACGGCTGGGGTGGTTCGGCCGGGCACTTCCTTGCGCCGGCCGTAGCGGTGCTGCTCGTGGCCGCTTTCGACTGGCGAATCGCTATGGCGCTGATTGCGTTGCCTTTGCTGGTCGTTGCGGTCGTGTTGCAACGCAGGTTGGACGAAACGACGCCGGCCCCCGGGGTCACGCTCCGCGGGGCGTTGTCGCGTCAACTCGTTCTTGTAGCCGTCGCGTTCGGCATGGTCAGCATCGTTGGCCGAAGTTTCGTCACGTTCTTCGTGAAGATGCTGGTCGACGAAGGTTGGACCGAAAAGAGCGCCGGGTTGACGCTCACACTCATCCTGGTTGGCGGTGCGGTCGCTCAGCCGCTCGGAGGGTGGGGGTTCGACCGGATCGGTGGGCGTAGCGTCTTCCTGCTCTCAACTTTGGCGATCAGCGCGTGTACGGCGGTCTTCGCGATCTCGAGCGGCGCTGTTTCGCTAGTGGCCATCGCCGGAATTTCGTTCTTCTCGTTCAGTCTCTTTCCTGTGGGCCTGGCTCTGGCGAGTCAGCAGGTGCCATCGGCCCAGACCGGAGCGGCGACCGGCGTAGTCTTTGGGGTGTCTGGCCTCATGACCGCGGCGGCCCAGCCGGTTGTGGGAGCGCTCGGCGAATCGGTCGGTGATATCCGGATTGCCCTCGCTTGGCTGCTTCCGGTCGCGCTGCTCGCCGTCATGATCGGGTCGAGAATTAGTTCCGCTCCGCAGTCGCGCTGATGGCTCGCTCGTTCGGGTGGGTCATCAACCCGGTAGCGACCAACGCTGCGACTGTGCCGATCACGATGCCCCACCAACGATTGCCTGTCAGGTCAGCGGCAGCCGACCTCCGAGTTGTGCGACCGCGCAACGCTGCACATCCGGTCTGGCGAGCGACTCGCGAAAGCTGCTGCCACTTCGGGTTCTGGTTTCGACCGGCGAGTTCACGGTGAACGTTGTGACGATCGAGGTTCTTGACGCGATGAACGCCACAGCGGCCACGGTCGAGCCCGACGTCGATGAGTTCGAACTGGCCGGGGTGACCCCGGTGGCCTCCACCCACATCGCGGCCCCGATGGTGGCCGAATCGAAGGCCAACTTCGAATGCACCATCACCCACATTCTGCCTATCGGGGAGGGCTCGATGGGAGGCCATCTGGCCGTCGGGGAGGCGGTAGCAATTCACGTTGCAGGCGAGCTGCTCAACGGCACCAGAATCGATCAGGCTTCACTGCATGCGGTCGGTCGCCACGTAGGCAACTGGTACAGCAACCCGACCGATCTATTCGAGATCGACCGCCCCTCATAGAGGCTTAGCCGGTGGGAAGCGATGGTACCGGCACGTCCCTAAGACTTCGCCCGCCCTTGGCCGCAGGTGCCTCGGCGATCGTTACGGACGATCTTCGTCGCTCCTGGCCGCTAACTAGCAACCACGACGCGATTGCGGCCGTCGTGTTTGGCTCGATACAACGCCAGGTCGGCACCGACTGCTATGGCGCTGCCTTCGGCTTGAGTCGGAGCAGAGATCACAACGCCGATCGAGATCGTCACCTTGCCTCCCGGCTGATTCTCCTCGCCAGGAATTTCGATCGCCTCCACCGCGGCCCGCACTCTTTCCATGACCCGGGCGGCCTCGGCTTCGTCGGCGCCTACTAGGACAACCGAAAATTCTTCGCCACCGTAGCGATACACCGAGTCGCACGATCTCACCGTCTGAGCAATGCAATCAGCTACCGCGCGCAAGGCCACATCGCCGGCCGTGTGGCCGTTGGTGTCGTTGAAGTTCTTGAAGTGATCGATGTCGGCCATGGCAAATCCAACAGTTGCGCCGCGCGGCAGGTCGGCCAAATCCTTGTCGAGACGGCGTCGGTTTTTCAGCTGCGTTAAGCCGTCAAAGTCGGCATCACTTAGCGCCGACCGGTGCGCGAGAGCAGCTGTCATCGCGGTGCCCGTAATCGGCGCGAGCGAGGTCAGCTGATCGAGTTGTTGGCGCGAGAACGGGTCCATCGCCGAACGGATCACCACGATCGCCCCACTAACCGATCCGTCAGCGATGACGGGGGTGGCGGCTACGGCCATCGATGCGCCACGCAAGGCTGGATCGTGGCGCAGAACCAGTGTGGCCGGCTGACCCGTCTCGATAACGCGCCACAAGGGTCCGGCACCGATTGGTTCGTCGGAGAAGAGCCCCTGCGAGGACTTTTCGGTGAACAGCGCAGCTCCATCGACGATACGAACGTAGGTGCCCGCTGCTGCCGCCGTCAGTCGCACGCCCTCAGCAACCGCGATACGAGCGACCTGTTCTGCGTCGAGAGCGGCCGTCATTTGGCGCCCAACTTCGAGCAGGTCACCGAGATTGTCGTTGCCACTGCCGTGTCTAGAATCGCGACTACTCCTGTCGCCACGGCGCAGCTTCTGACGAGCCAGCCACGCTATAGCCACCAGGGCCAGAATCGCAGGGACGATCACGGGAACCTGGGGGAACGACGATCCGGACTCTGCTGGCTCACGGGGCGCGTTGATGGCATCTGGACCAGAATCGACGACTGGCTCGATGACTGGTTCGACAACAGTGTCAGGCTCGCTAACGTCGGTAGTGACATTGTCCGGTGCCACAGCTACGGCGTCGACAGCAGTTGGTTCCGTCCCAGCTGCCTCGGTGACTGGCGGCGGTGGTGCCGCGAACTCGATGCTGCCATCCTGGAGCCGCCCGAAGATCGAGTCGGTAACTCGGCGCTCGGCCTCTGGCCTAGGCCCGACCGGGGCTACACCATCGCGTAGCCATAAATCGGCGAGCGCTTCGAGCCAAGGAGTCGGGTCGATGAAACTCTGATCGCCTGCCTCTATACGCTGGCTCATTAGTCTCGGAATCGGCCCTAACACTTCGATCAGTACCGGCGAGAGCACTCGTCCGTCGGCCAGCAACTGGTCTAGGAGGTCCTGATTGTCTTCGTCGTAGTCGACGATGGTCTCCAAGATGTCGTCGCGATCAAAGAACTCCGTCTCGAGTTCGTCGCGGATTCGCTCGACTCCCGGGCTTGGCACAAACGCCCCAGATGCCGCGATCGCATCGATCTCGATAATGACCCAGATTGTTGCGGTCTCGACCCAAACATCGTCCGCGACGTCGCCTGGGTCGATCGGCTCAGAAACGCCAAGGCCTGACAAAATCAGGCTCAGGCTCATTAGTACGCTCAGCACAGCACTCCATCGGCACAAAGAACCTCGCCCCGAAGTAATTCGTCTTACTCAAAAGTGCGGACTCAGTCCGTCAAGGCTGATTCCAGCTTCGATCGGCGTGCATCGCCAAACCATTCGGCTCTGAGTCCATAGTGCTCAGTCACCGAGTGCAACTGGCCGTCGCCGTTTCTGATCTCAATGTTCGCGGGATCGATTAGCGCCGGATGAGACACACCCGTTGCCGTTGCGACCTTGACCATCTCGTGGTTGAGAGCATCTATGTAGTTGGCGAGTCGAACCGACTTGTCTGTTGGATCAAGACCTCGGACTAGCCACCGCTGCTGGGTAGCTACCCCTGTCGGGCAGTGACCGGTATGGCACTTCTGGGCCTGGATGCACCCAACGGCCAGCATGGCTTCTCTAGCTACGTTGATCATGTCGACGCCAAGGCCCATCGCCACAACTGCGTCGGAGGCGAACCCGAGTCGACCTGCTCCGATGAACACAATGTCGTCCTGAAGGCCTACGTTCGCGAACGCCGAAAACACCGCACTGAAGCCTTCTCTGAACGGCACCGATACGTGGTCGGCAAACACCTGAGGCGCAGCGCCGGTTCCGCCTTCGCCGCCGTCGACGGTGATGAAGTCTGGACCGCGATTGTGGGTAGCCATATGCGCGGCCAAGTCCGCCCAGAAGTCGACCTGGCCGATCGCCGATTTGATTCCGACGGGAAGCCCCGTCGCCTCGGCGATTGATTCGACGAAGTCGACGAGTGTTTCGACGTCGTGGAACTCCTCGTGCGAAGACGGTGATGCAACTGTGATGCCCACGGGCACGCCGCGTGCTTCGGCGATCTCGTTGGTAACTTTCGCTCCGGGTAAGAGGCCTCCTAGGCCCGGTTTGGCACCCTGGCTTAGCTTCACTTCGATGGCGCGAACTGGCGCATCTTTCATCGATTCCAACAGGACGTCCAAGGAGAACTTGCCCGTGTCGTCACGAGCGCCGAAGTATCCGGTGCCGATCTGAAAGATGAGACCGCCACCGTGTCGGTGGTGTTTGCTGATGCCGCCCTCGCCGGTGTTGTGCAAACAGTTCGCGATCTTTGAGCCTCGGTTGAGCGCCTCGATGGCGGGACCAGACAACGAGCCGAAACTCATGGCCGAAACGTTTGTGATCGACTCAGGCCGAAAGGCGCCAGGACGATTCCGCCACTGACCCATCACCTTGGCTACGGCGACGGGGCCCTCGCTTGGAGCCGTGGCCGGAAATGCCGAATGCCTGATGAAGATGTAGTCGTGTTCGTCGAAGTGATTGTCCGACCCGAACCCGAAATAGGAGTTCTGTCGCTTCGCCGACGCGTACACCCAGCGTCGTTGGTCGCGGCTGAAGGGCCGCTCCTCGTCGTTGTTCGTGACGATGTACTGGCGTAGTTCTGGCCCGAAGCGCTCGAGCAAGAACCGCAGGTGGCCGATGATCGGAAACGTCCGCAAGATCGCGTGCCGCTTTTGCAAAACGTCGTAGATCGCGACGCCAACCAAGAAGGCGACAACCGCGACCAGAATCCAGAGCCATATGTTCACAGCAGATGAACTTAATCGAGCGGTGCTGTGTTCCAGACCTGAAGAGTCATCCGTTGGCGAAGACCCTTCGAACAGACTCGAGATCTTCGTGGTTCAGGTATGCGCCGAGAAAACGTCGCGAACCCGTAAAGGCGGTCCGACCATGCAGGACCCGCCAATTGTTGATGATCATGGCTCTGCCAGGTTTCCACGAGATACGGTGCCAACATTGAGCTTGTTCGATGTCGGCTGAAATCGCCGAGTAAGCAGCCCGGAACGGTCGATCGGCCGGTCCTAGGTAGAACGGCGACCGGTCGTAGTTGTTGAGCGAGAACTGGGTGATTCGCCCGGCCGAGTCCGTGGCAATCACCGGCCGCTCTGCCCGTAGATCGACGCCTGGTTCGACGTAGTGGCCTGGCACCGAGACCCCAGCGAGCAAAGCAGCACCTTCGGGGTCGTCGTCGGCCAGTCGAGCCGCAGCCGCGAACCCGTCGGCGATGACGCTTTCGCCGCCAGTTCCATCGCGTTCCTGACACACAAAGAGTTGAAGCCCAGGAGCGTCGTGCATGTAAGTGCCATCAGTGTGCATACCTAGGTGCACCTTGGTGTAGGCGCTATCGCGATGATCGGTCACCTCGGCTGCCAACTCCCAGACGCCACCGAAGATCGTTCGCCTCACGTATCCGATGGCACCAGCCAACGACTCGACTTGGGCACGACCAGCCTCGCACTGTTCGATAGTGACAACTCCCCACCGCCAGATCGCGTTCACGAACTGCTGCCTGACTGCTTCGTCGCCAACAATTTCGCTGGCGACGAAACTGGGGGGCGCGGCTTGGTCGCCCGTGTGCCACAACGTGATGTCGTTGTCGAGCCCAAGGCCAGCAACCAGCGGTCGAGGAACGCCGACGTGCCGAGTTGGCAATACCGACGCTAGTAAGTCCATCGATATCGACGATTCCGTGCCGTCGGCCCACACGAAGTCGATCTGCTGGTCACCTTGAGCCAGTTCTGGCCTGGCTACGACTTCGTTTCCGTAGGTATTGCGTCGCCGCTGCCGCGTGTCGGCGTCGACCGAGCCCACATCGTCGCAATGGTCGGCAATCCAGGACCACTCAAGAACGGCAGATGCACCATCGGTTGTGACAGCTAGACCGGCCTCATTCGCGTCGATTCTCATGGCGAGAGTATTGCCCACTTCAGCCTCTCCAAATTGCGAGAATCGGATCAGACCGCTTGCCATACTCGCGGTCATGACTGACGACATGGCTGAACACGTAATGGCGAATCGCGAGTACTGGGACGACTACGCGCCCAATTGGGTCGAAACGGGCGAACGAGCTTGGGCCAAGACTGTTCCCAACTGGGGCGTGTGGGGCGCGGCCAACAGTGACTGTCCTATGTTGCCAGACGATATGACCGGTCTCGATGCCATCGAATTGGGTTGTGGAACCGGCTACGTGTCCGCCTGGATGAACCGACTCGGCGCAAAAGTCGTCGGGATCGACAACTCCGAAGAACAGCTCAAAACAGCAAGACGACTCGCAGCCGAGCACGATGGCTCCGATATCGAGTGGATACACGGCGACGCCGAAGCTGTACCAAAGCCAGACAAGTCGTTCGACTTTGCCATCTCCGAATATGGAGCTGCCATTTGGTGCGAGCCCAGGGCATGGATAACCGAAGCCAAACGACTCCTCAGGCCTGGAGGTCGCCTCGTTTTCCTTGGAAGCTCACCGCTATCGCTGGTCTGTTCCCCCCTAAACGGAGCGCCGGCCGACAAACATCTACATCGCAGCTACTTCGGCATCCACAAAGTCGACTGGCGTACCGTCGAGATCGATCCAGGTGGAATCGAGTTCAACCTGACCATGACCGGTTGGTTCGAACTATTTCGCGATCTCGGGTTCTCAGTTGATGACTACCGCGAGCCACGCCCAGCATCTCCCAAAGACGAAATGCTCTTTTCGATTCCCCAGCAATGGGCATACAACTATCCGAGCGAGCAGGTCTTCTGGCTCACTTTGCGATAGCCAGACGTTCGATCACGGCTTTGGCTGCGGCCTGCCCGCTCAAGAACGCCACCTCGACCTTTGGCCCTTTGAAAGCCTCACCAGCCAGGGCGACAACCGGGGCATCTCCCCAAACCTCGGTGGCGGACGGCCACCTGCGGGTTGGTCCTGCGTATCGCCACCGGTAGACGGCAGCCGTTACCAGCTTCGCCGATCCGGCCCGGTCGGCGAATGCCACCCAGGTCTGGTCGATGATGTTCTGATCTGAGGCGTCCCACAGGTCGTTCGACCATGGCTCGGAGAGATGGAACGTCAGCGACCTCTCAGCCGACACTCCTTTCGCGAAGTTGTCGCCTACGAAAGAGATGGCCTCGTGATCTGGCGTCTGTGACCCGCCGTGCGACGCCATCGCAGTGGATCCGGTGTAGGTGACCAGCACCGCTATGGTCGGTCGGTAGGTGATTTTCTTGGTGAGACGGGTCGTAAGGCTCGGTGAAGGCAACAAGTTGCTCTCCTGCAGGATCGCCATCGTTTGTGGAAGTGGAGGAGTAACGACGTAGGCCCTGGCCGGGTGCGCACGAAGATCGCTAGCGCTGACACCAAGCTGGACATCGAGACCGCTGGACATAAAGTCGACGAGATCAGCCATACCGTCGACCCCGCACCAGCGCGAGAATCCGTCGGGCTCGGCATCGAAGCCCTTAGTCCACTCCGTCACGACACCAGCGCTCTCCGCCATCTCGATTAGTAGCTTGAATTGGCGAGACCGAGCAGTGAAAAACTGAGCACCGTGATCGAATCGAGCGTCACCGAGTCTGGCCGAAGTCATCCGACCGCCAACACTGTTCGCCCGTTCGATGACCCTGACTCGAAGGTTGGCTTCGTTCAGTTCGGCGGCCGCGGCGATGCCTGCTATTCCGGCCCCCACCACCACAACATCAAGCTTCTCGGCTCCGGTGACGAGACGAAGGGTGTCTCGTCGCCGACCAGCCAGGCGGGTTTCGTCTGCTTCGTCTAGCTCGGCCATGGCTCGAACCGTAGCGGCTTCTGGTGATGATAATTGCGCCGAATTGCCGCAGCCTCGGCGGACAGCGCGTCGATAGCCTTAGTAAGTCGTGCAACACATTCGGGTCGCCTCTACCGATATCGCCAACGCTGTCGAGCCCGCGGCCGCCCTGCTGCGCGACGGCGGAATCGTGGCGTTCCCCACTGAGACGGTCTACGGGCTCGGCGCCGACGTGTTCAACAAGACCGCGATCAGACGGATCTTTGCCGCCAAGGGTCGCCCACCGGACGATCCGCTCATCGTGCACGTACGACCACAGTGGCCCCTCGACCAAGTGTTCGCGCACACCACCGCTCTCGAGCGGCGATTGCTCGACAAGTTCTGGCCCGGACCGTTAACCCTGATTGGCCCCAAGGCAGCCGCTATCCCTTCGATCGTGACCGCCGGGCTTCCAGACATCGCAGTGAGGGCACCTAGCCATCCAGTGGCGATCGCGCTGTTAGACGCCGTGGGTGGGCCAGTAGCGGCCCCGAGCGCCAACCGCTTCAGCTACGTCAGCGCAACGACCGCGCAACACGTCATCGACGATCTTGGCGACTCGCTAGACGCCATTGTTGATGCCGGCCCAAGCACCGCTGGAATCGAGTCGACGGTTGTTCGCCTACGCGGCTCGGCACTCGAAGTCCTACGCCACGGTGCCACCACGATCGACGCGATTACCACGGCCGTGCCCGACATCAGCGAGGTCGTTGAGCTCACCGAATCGTCGGCGGCGTCGCCAGGCCAGCTACTAACTCACTACTCGCCGAATACTGCGACACTCGCGCTGGCTCCGGGAACAGCCATTGATCGGCTGGAACTCAAGGGATCGGTCGTTCTGGTCGGATACGACGAGTCGATCCGGCCAGAGACTCACCGATTCGTATCACTCGGCTCGCGCTCCAACCTCGATGGCGTGGCCAGAACTCTCTACGACACACTTCGAACCGTCGACTCGGTTAACGCCGACACGATTCTCATCGAGCTCACAGGGGCTGGCGGAATAGGCAGAGCGCTCGACGATCGCATTCGACGGGCCGCGAGTGGCCGCGTCGAAGGTCGATGACCGCACTGTGACCGCGAAACCGCACGACTCCAACGGCCAGCCCGTCACTCACACGCTACGACGACTTGTCGTGCCCGTGTACCTCCCCTGGCTCGCTGTCGGCCTGGGCACGGCCATGTTGTTGCCGGTTCTGCCGGTGTATCTGCGCGAACTCGACCTCACAGTCGGCACCGTTTCGCTGATCCTGGCCGCAACCGGCGTCGGCGCGGTCATCGCAGGTTTGCCGCTAGGTGGCGCTCTCCAGCGGTTCGGCGAACGCACACTTCTGGTCGCCGCGATCGTCGTGTCAGCACTGAGCGCAGCATTGCTTGGCACAACGGAACTGATCGTATTCTTGTTGATACTTCGGTTCGTCGCCGGAGTGGGCTCCATGGGTGTCCGCTTGGCTCAGCAGACACTGGTTGCACGCACCGTCGAAGGCGACGTCCGGGGCCGAGCAATGTCGGTCATGGGAGGCACCGTTCGCCTGGCCTTCTTCGTCGGTCCGGTCGTTGGTGGAGTGTCCTCGGATCAGCTAGGACCAGAAGCGACGTTCGTGGCGTCTGGTGCCGTGACCGCACTAGGACTCCTGCCACTACTGGCTGCCAAGACCGGATCATCGCAACGCTCTCGAACCAACACATCGACATCGCCGCGACCGCCGGGGGTTCTTGAGAGTCTCCGAGGCCACTGGAAACGGTTAATCACCGTTGGCGTCGGACCAGCCTTGGTCACCGCAGTCAGACAAGGTCGATTGATCGTCATCCCTCTGATCGCCAATGATCTCGGTTTGTCGGGAACCGAGATTGGTCTTGTGGTCGCCATCGGAACTGGCGCCGACCTTCTGCTGTTTCCTATGAGTGGTTGGCTAATGGACCGCTTCGGCCGGCTCTACGCCACCGTGCCCGCCTTTGGGCTCATCGGCATCGGATTGTTGCTCCTCGGGGTCCTCGACTCGACGCTTGGCGTAATCATCGCGGGCGCAGTCATCGGCATCGGCAACGGAATGAGCGCAGGCACCATGATGACCATCGGCAGCGACGTCGCTCCAGCAGGTGTGAGGGCACCCTTCCTTGCCGGGCTCGGGTCGATGCAGGACCTTGGCCGAATCATCGGACCACTCGTGGTTGGGTGGTCTGCGGACGCGGCCGGGCTACACGTGTCAGCGGTGGCCCTGGCCGTTGTGATGTTCATCGCCATCGCCTGGCTCGTGTTTGTGGTCGGCGAAACCCGCGACCTCGACCCAACCTGAAGTTGCCAGATCCGCTACAGCAACGGGCGGTCAGTCGGCGCAATTGGGCTTGGCAACGACGTCGAACCCATCAAAGCGACATCGACCGCAGCCGCGCAAGCGCGCCCTTCGGCAATGGCCCACACAATCAGACTCTGGCCCCGGCCCATATCGCCACACACGTATACACCGTCGACGTTGGTTGCGAAATTGTCGTCTCTGGCCACGTTCGAGCGAACATCCAGATCGACTTCGAAGTCGGTCAAAAGCCCGTTGGGCTCTGGTCCGGTAAACCCCATTGCCAGCAGCACCAGTTCGGTCTCGAACTCGAAGTCTGTGCCTTCGACCTTGGCGAACTTGCCATCGACGAACTCGACCTCTGAGCCGCGCAGCGCTTTGAGGTTGCCGTCGTCGTCGGCGAGGAACTCCTCGGTGTTAACGGCATAGACCCGTTCGCCACCTTCCTCATGCGCCAACGTCACCTTGTAGGTCATAGGGAACGTTGGCCATGGGTTGCGCTCTGAAGCTCGTTCGTCCGGTGGCCGCGGCATGATCTCGACCTGCTTTATCGAT